>DASXOI010000025.1:0-17476 GCA_036494375.1 Candidatus Udaeobacter sp. | reverse complement strand
ATTCTTGTAATGCAGAACATGCCGTGAATAGACCGAGCCCATGAACGCGTATTGAAGAAGATGTTCCGGGCGTGCGTCGATATTCGCGCCAGCGTCGATCAAAACGAAGACATTCGTTTCGGTCGGAAGCACGGCCGCGATACCCGGCCGATCGATTCCTGGCAATGTGCGAAGTTTGATGGTGCTCGCGGCAACAGCTGCGCCTGTGTGTCCAGCGCTCACTACTGCGTCCGCATCGCCGCGCTTTATCAGATCGACAGCGCGGCTGATTGAGGAATCTTTTTTTCGCCGAACGGCGGTCCAGGCACGATCACTCATGTCAACGACCTGAGTGGAATGCACGATGTCGATCCGCGAATCGTTGCACTGATGTTTGCGCAACTCGCTTTCAATCCTGGTCGAGTCTCCGACCAGATAGAGCTTAGTAATCTGTTTGTAATCGCGCAGCGCCATAACGGCGCCGGCAACGAGGTTAGGCGGGCCAAAATCACCGCCCATCGCGTCGAGGGCGATCTTCATCGGTGCGAAACTTTGCGAGGTAAACGGATTGATTGCAAAGTGAAATTTGTAGCCGCTTCGCTGTGCGAAGCGTGGCTGGAGCTTACGTCGTCCACAGGAGGACGGCTATCGTTACTTGCCTTCCAACGTTAGAACCTGCCGGCCACGGTAATAGCCGCACGATGGACAGGCGATGTGCGAGGGCAAGCTGCTTCCGCACTGGGGGCATTTGTTGAGCTGCGACGCGTGCCAGCGGTTTGCCGCTTTCCGCGTGCGCAGTCGCATCTTTGATGTTTTGCGTTTTGGGACTCCCATGGCAGGCGCTTATAAAAGCATATTTGGACAAGAAAACAATCTTGGAGCGCTGAACAGCGCAAGGTGCGTCAAGGGAATGATGGCTTCCCAGCCGTGATATTTCGACGGCTGCCCAAGCCGTCGCTCCTTGTTTTCCCGCTTCAACGATTGAGCTTTAGTTTATCCAACGCGCTCCAATCGGGTTTCCGGGTCGCATCCTGTTCTTCGGTTCTCAGCTGTCTGGCCTTGCAAACCCGATCACCGTCTCTGTCGCAGTGGGGATGTGCCGGTAAATTCAGCAACAGATCCTCGCGCATGAACGGTGTCAGGTCGACCGTCTCCGGCCCGTGCAGCTCCGCGTGCACGGCGAATGCGGGCACTCGAATCTCGTGCACAAACTTTTCCAGACAGGATACGCAACGCAGTTCCACTGGCTGGGACAACGAGCCGTTTGCCCACAGCCCGCCGTCAGCAACGCCGACGTCGATGTCGTAATGCAGAGGACCGGCGCACTGAATTTCCTCCGATGCTAACTCTTGGATCGGACAATCGTCTTCCCCGCTCAGATGCAGACCTTGGGACGGAATTTGTTTCAGGTGTACTTTCATTGCAATTCCTCCGTTCCCTTCTTGTCATGTCGAGCGAAGTCGAGACATCTCTGGCTCGTATTCGGAAAGCATTCAAAAATCAGAGATTCCTCGACTCCGCTGCGCTTCGCTCGGAATGACAAACTCATTTATATTCTGAGTGTTCATTGCCCAAATTTCCCACTAAGCGCTTTGACCACACAACCTGGAACAAAGGTCGATACGTTCCCGCCGAGCCTGGCGATTTCCTTTACGATGCGCGAGCTGAGATAAGTATATTCCTCCTTCGGCATTAGGAATATCGTTTCTACTGCGGCATTCAGATTTCGATTCATTAACGCCATCTGAAATTCAAATTCAAAATCGGACACTGCGCGCAAACCTCGAATTACGGCTCCCGCGTTTTGAACACGTGCGAATTCGACCAGCAACCCGCTGAACTCTGCGATCCGAACGTTCTCGATTTGACCTGCAGTCTGTCGCAGCAAATCCAGACGTTGCTCGAGCGAGAAAAGCGGTTGCTTCTCATCGTTATGCGCGACCGCCACGACGACTTCGTCGAATAATTTTCGCGCACGCTCAATCACATCCAGATGGCCATTGGTCACTGGGTCAAAGCTGCCGGGGTAAATTGCCCGTCGCATCCGCGAAAATCGCAGAGGAATAGCAAATGAAAAGCCGAATGGCGAAAGAGAGGCTTAACGTGGCGAATCCATTCCCTTTGTTCGTGGCGGTTGCTTAAGGCTGATGAAACATCACATTGCGATTAACTCCGATGCCCGATTCCTCGCCTTACAAGACCATTGCTGTGGCGACAACGTTTTCGCCTCGCTTCAAACACGTTCTTGCTGAAGCGAAAAGGATCCGCGACCGCTTTGGGGCCGAACTTCATCTCATCTACGTAGGCACGCGAAACCACGAAACGCCGAAGAAATTCAATGACGTACTTGCGGAACTGGAGCTTCCAGCTGAGTTGCCGATTCATTATGAGGACGGCGATCCAGCGGAGGCTATTCTGGCCGTGCTCACGAGGGAAAATATCGATGTACTCGTGGCCGGTGCGCTGGAGAAGGAGGTCGTGTTACATCCGTTTCTGGGTAATGTCGCGCGTCGCCTGGTGCGAGAGGCGAACTGTTCAGTGATGCTATTCACGCATCCGGAAAAAAAGCCGAAACCGCTGCGCCGTATGGTATTCATTGCGGACCATTCGCAGCAGGGATTGGTGGCGCTGAAAACGACGCTGATGCTCGCTGAAGCAGAATCGTGTGAGCGACTGTACGTGATTGGAATCGTCACTGCGTTCGATGAAGCCAGAGCTTCGATTGTCAGCGAAGCCAGCGGAACTGAAACGGATAAGTCGAACCATAGAGAGGAAGATCCGCTTGAAGAGTTCGTTTTATCAGCCGGCGCGACTGAAGTTCCAATTGAGACCCGTTTCATCAGGGGCGCTACGGGACTCGCAGCATCCGATTTTGTGCGATCGGTGGAAGCCGACTTTCTTGTCGTGCCGCTTCCGAAAACTGGCGAAAAAATTCAGCGACTCCCGAGCAATATTGCCTGGGTTAGCGATGTAATTCCGTGCAACCTCTGGATCGTCCGTTAAGCAGAAGCTCCAAGTTGCAACATCTAAGCTCCAGAGAAGTCCCTGGTTAGTGACCCATGCCATCATGTTGTCATGTTGAGCGGAGCGAAACATCTCTGATTATCCCTTTATAAGACAAGCGATTAAACCAGAGATCCTTCGCTTCGCTCAGGATGACAGTTCGTCTCTGGATGTTAGAGCTTGGATTTTGGAATTTCGATTGAATGAGTGACGCCCCTAAATTTCAACCGTACGGATTGCCGCATCTGACGGTGATTTTTGTCACTATCGTACTGCCGTTTGCACTTGCGGCACTGGTACGGCGCACAAAGTCGCAGCGGATCGAGCGGGTGATCGTCGCTGCCTTGTCCGCGGTGCTGATCTCGAACTACCTGGCTTACCTGGTTTTCATTCGCAGCCGAGGGGTGGTGGATTGGCGGCAGATGTTGCCGATGCAAATGTGCGACTGGGGCATGGTCGTGGTGATGGTGGCCATGTGGACAGGACACCAGCGCTGGTTCGAGGTTGCGTATTTTTGGGGGATTGGCGGCACGCTGCAAGCCGTCCTTACGCCAAACCTGCCTTATGGTTTCCCGGACTGGCGGTTCATCAGTTTCTTCACCTCGCACTGTGGCATTATCGTCGGTGTGGTTTTCCTGATGCTGACGCGCGGCTATCGGCCATACCCGGGTTCCATTTTACGTGTGTGGCTGTGGTCGGAATTCTATTTCGTGGTCACGCTGACCGTTGATAAGCTCACTGGTTTTAATTATGGATTTCTCCTGCACAAACCTGAGGCATTTTCGATTCTGAGCTTTCTCTCCGATTCGTGGCCGCTGTATCTCTTGCAAATGCACGGGGTGGCACTGCTATTTTTTCTGGTGCTCTACGCGCCGTTCGCCGTTTTTGATATCACGAAGAGAGGATTAATTAGGAAAACAGGAAACCAGGAGGCAAACGCGTAATTTCCTCTTCCTGTTTTCCTGCTTTCCTGATTCGTTTTCTGATGTGTGAAAATTAAGCCGCTCAAAGTTCGAAACGTCACCATAGGCGGCAAATGCCCCGTATTCATTCTCGGCCCGTGCGTCATCGAGTCGGAGAAATTTGTCTGGCGCATGGCACGTAAAATTGCCGAGGCGTGCGCGTCTCAGAAAGCTGATTTAATTTTCAAAGCCTCCTACGACAAGGCGAACCGTACTTCGGTCCGATCGTTTCGCGGAATCAGCGTGCGCGAAGGTTCCGATATTCTCTCGCAGATCGGGCGCGAACTGAAGATTCCGGTGACAACGGATGTCCATTCCACGGCTGAAGCTGAGATTGCGGGGGAGAAGATCGACATGTTGCAGATCCCGGCGTTCCTCTGCCGGCAAACGGATCTGCTGCGCGCCGCCGCAGAAACGGGTCGTGCGATCAACGTAAAAAAAGGTCAATTCCTCGCGCCGTGGGATGTGCAAAACATCGCCGACAAATTGATCGCCTTCGGCAACGCAGAATTTTGTTTCACTGAGCGCGGCACCACGTTCGGGTATAACAACCTTGTCGCTGATATGCGCTCACTGTATTGGATGCGTGACGCCGGTTATCGCGTCATTTTCGATGCAACACATTCCGTGCAACGGCCCGGCGGGGCAGGGGATTCAACGTCCGGCGACGGCAAATTAGCCCCGGTGTTGGCCAGGGCCGCAATGGCTGCGGGGTGTGATGGAATCTTTATGGAGGTACACGAAAATCCGGGACGCGCCTTGTCCGACGGGCCGAATCAGGTCCGGTTAAACGATTTGCCGAAGCACCTGCGCATGTTAAAGGCTATCCATGCTGTGGTTTCAGGTAGGGACGATTAACCTCAATCGTCCGGGCGGGAAGCTCAGGTCCAGGCAACGAGCGTTTCCGGTGAGCCTTCGCTGGACATTAATCTGGTTATTGTGTGCCGTACTATCGATTTTGGTAGGGTTCCCTAATGCCTTGGCTCAATCAAAGGGTCGCAAAGGAAAGCCTCGGGGGAAGGCCGGTCCGAGTTCATCTGCCGGCGAGCAAAGCCTGACAAATATTCCGCTGCCGATCGGGCATGAAGCGAAGGGCCTGGTCTTGCCGGATTTCGATGGCGACGGGCATCTGCGGGGAAAATTCGAAGCGGGAACCGCACGCCGGGTCGACGAGGAACACGTCGGCTTCGAACAGCTCAAGATTACGACTTACACGCCGGAGGATCAGCAGGACCTAAGAATCGACATGAGCACGTCCGTGCTTGATTTGAAGACGCGGATTTTGAGCTCCAAAGCACGCACGACCATCCAGCGGGCGGACTTCAACATCGCTGGCGATTCAGTGGAGTTCGATACGAACAGCAGAACCGGGCGACTCATTGGGAATGTAAAAATGGTGATTACCGACAAGTCTCATCTAACAGCAAAACCTGACACGAACCGATGAAGGAGTTGACGGCGTTGGTTCTGATTGGCGCCTGTGTCGCCGGCGCACACTTGCACGCGCAGACTGCTGCTTCGACGCCGAAGTCGGTCGCAGCCGCCCCAAAAGCAGTCGCAGTTGCGCCAAAAGCAGTCGCAGCTGCGCCCGCGAAAAAGCCAAAGAAACAACCAGACCAGAAAGAGAACAAATCGCCTGCGAACTCGCTATTTGGCCAGAGTGCTATGGGCTTGAACACCGACGAACCGACGACGACAGAAATCTACTCAGACGAAGCGTTTTTTGATTCGACCAAGAACATGGGCACATTTACCGGCCGCGTGAAGGTGACTGATCCGCGTTTCAAGCTTCAATCTGACAAATTGACAGTGTTCATTACAAAAGGAGAAAACCAGGGCTTGGAGAAGGCGATCGCTGAAGGAAACGTAGGCTTGGTGCGCGAACGGCCCGATCCGAGTGGCGGTCCGCCAACGCGTGCAATTGGGCGCGCGGATACAGCGACTTACACGGCGGCGACCGGTGACGTCGAATTGCGAGGGACGCCCCGGGTCCAGGAAGGACTGAACATGCACGTGGCAACGAGTCCTGATACTGTGATGATTATTAACCAGAACAGCCAATTGCGAACTCACGGCCCAAGCCGGACAGAAATTCGTCAGGAACCGAACGACGATCAGGCGAAGGAAAAGAAACGCGAAGCAAAGAAGGCCGCAGCTCAAGCCGCGCCATCTCAGTCCGTTCCCGCAGCAGCCCTGCCGACACCATGATCGGCCAAACTGCGCCCGTTTCCGTTCCGAAACGGCCTTCGTCGGCTGCGCCGAAGGTGGAGACTGTTCTTTCCACCGATCAATTGGTGAAGATTTACAGCGGCCGGGCAGTCGTGGACGGGGTGAATATGCACGTACGTGCGAATGAGATAGTTGGACTTCTCGGACCGAATGGAGCTGGCAAGACCACCAGTTTTTACATGATCGTTGGCTTGGTCAGGCCAAACAGTGGTCGCGTAATTTTCCGCGACACCGACGTGACGGATTACCCGATGTACAAGCGCGCCCGGCTCGGCATGGGTTATCTGCCGCAGGAGGAATCGATCTTTCGTAAGATGACAGTCGAACAAAATATCATGGCCATTTTGGAGACGCTTTCACTGAGCAAAGCCGAGCGACGGAACCGTTGCGATCAGTTGCTGCACCAGTTCGGTATCGAGCGGATTGCAAAAAATACTGCGCTGACGTTAAGCGGCGGCGAGAAACGGCGTTTGACCATCGCGCGTTCGCTCGTCACGGAGCCGAAGTTGTTGATGCTCGACGAGCCGTTCAGCGGCGTGGATCCCATTGCCGTTTATGATGTGCAACAGATCATCATTAACCTTCGCAAATCGGGTTTGGCCATCATGATCACCGACCACAACGTGCGCGAGACTCTTTCCATCGTCGACCGTGCGTATCTAATTTACGATGGACGCGTTGAGAGCGAAGGCACCAAAGATTTCCTCATCAACGATCCCATCAGCCGCCAGCTTTATTTGGGCGAACGCTTCAAGATGTGATTCTTGTGATGCAGACAATCCTGCCTGCAAAAGATCTGGTGCTGACAAGATTGTCTGCGGCATTTGGTTAGCGTTGATTGATCTAAAGTCGAGATACGGTAGAATTTATTCCGGCAATGGAGTTTGCCCTTTCCCGCGAGTGCGGGAGAAAACCGCGTGAGCTGATGACTCCTTCAACACGAAGGAGTTTTTTATGCTCAATTACATTTTGGTAATGCTCGGCGGCGCAATTGGGACTGGAGCGCGATTCTGGATGTCGGGATTCGTTGCAGAGCGCGGCGGCGAGTTTTTCCCTCTCGGCACTCTTGTCGTGAACGTTAGCGGGTCGTTCGTCGTCGGGTTCTTCGCCGCGTTTACGGATCCGGAGGGGCCGGTTCTTGTGTCGCCGCGATTGCGGCAATTTTTTATGATCGGTGTGTGCGGCGGTTACACAACGTTTTCATCGTTCAGCTTACAAACAGTCGATTTTGCTCGTGATGGAGACTGGGCGAAGGCGCTGTTGAACACGGTGTTGTCGTTCACATGTTGCCTCGCAGCCGTATGGCTCGGGCGCATTCTCGCTCTCATGCTCCTGCCAAGATAAAAACAACTATGCAAATTCCTCAAGATGCGGTGCTGCTGCGGATTTTTATTGGCGAAAGTGATCGCCATGGCCGTCAGCCGTTGTACGAGGCGATCGTTTTGAAGGCGCGCGAGTTGCAGATGGCCGGCGCAACCGTATTGCGCGGTCCGATGGGGTTTGGAAAATCAAGCCATTTGCACACGGCAAAAATTCTTCGCCTGTCGATGGACTTGCCAATCGTGATTGAGATTGTGGACTCCGAGGAGAAAGTGAACGCATTCCTGCCTGTGCTTGATGAAATCATGGGCGGCGGTTTGGTCACCCTCGAAAAAGCCAAGGTGATTCTGTATCAACACCGGGAAGAAAAGTAACCAATCGATCAGCAATCGCTCTCGGATTATCGCTTACTGCAAACGCCAGCGATAAGACATGGATGCAGATTGGAAATTGCGGGTATTCACGCTAGAAGTTACATCTAATGGCGGAAGAACCCGGGACGCAAACGATTACATCCTCAAGCGACCAGCAGAAGAGCGTTCCCATTGTCACCGTCGAGAGCTTCTACAATTCGCACGCCGAAAAGCTGCAGATGAAGCTCGAGGGTCCACGTGTCGGGTTTCATCGAAAAATTCGAGAGCCCACTATCAACAGACCTGGACTCGCGCTGTCGGGGTTCGACACCTATTTCGCGGAGAAACGTGTACAGGTGCTGGGCGCTGCAGAACAATCTTATTTGAAAAGTTTGCCTGCCAAAATGCGCATAGAGCGGTTTAGGAGCTTATGCGGACACAAAATTCCGTGTCTGATAATGTCGCGCGGGTTTCATCTCGCGCCGGAGTTGCTGAGTGTCACCGGCGACGCAAAGATCGCGGTGTTCCGAACTCCGATGATTACAATGAAGTTCATCAACGCTGCAACCATCGCTCTTGAGACGGATTTCTCGCCTACGGTGACGGAATTCGGAAGCATGGTGGATATTCTGGGTATTGGCGTGTTGATCCGCGGCGTAAGCGGCATCGGAAAAAGCGAATGTGTACTGGGACTGATTGAGCGCGGCTATAGTCTGGTGGCCGACGACGTGACACGCATCACGATGCTGGAGGGACGTGAGCTCATGGCCACCGCGCCCGAAATGACTCGGAATCACATGGAGGTCCGCGGAATTGGCATCATTGATGTGGCGAAGGTTTTCGGCATCGGAAGCATTCGAGTGGAAAAACGCCTCGACCTCGTTGTCACGTTAAAGGAATGGGCGGACATGGAAGAGGTTGATCGAATCGGGCTTGACCGGGAATTTTATGAAATTCTCGGACTCAAAGTGCCGCACGTGACCATTCCGGTGCGACCCGGGCGCGACATGGCGCGATTGATCGAGGTCGCCGCAATGGACGAAAAATTGAAAGGCTTGGGACAGAACGCGGCCGTAGATTTCAATACAAGGTTGCTTCGTTTGATGGAGCAGCAGAGGACGACCTAATGGGTTTGTTGTATCGAAAAGGCAGCCGCGCTGCAGCGGCGCAGAAGATCGAAAAGGAGATTACTATCGTGAACCGGCTTGGGCTGCATGCGCGCCCGGCTGCGATGTTTGTGCGCATTGCCAGCAGGCATCGCTCGGAAATCTGGGTGTCTAAGGAAGGCGAAGAAGTAAACGGCAAAAGCATCATGGGTTTGATGATGCTTGCTGCCGGACAAGGGTCAAAGCTGCGTATCCGCTGCGACGGACCTGACGCCGACAAGGCGATGGAAGAGTTGGAGGAACTTATTAAAGCAGGGTTCAACGAAGACTGATTCGCGCGAAACGCGATGTCACACGACTGACACCGCGCAGGACTTTCGTGAGTTTGACATTGGCCTTACTCTCGGAAGCGCATGAGCGAGAACCCGGAAATCCGGTTTGAAGGAATTGGCGTTTCGCCCGGAATCGCCTTCGGGAGTATTCATGTCATCCGCGAAGACGTGGATGAAGTGGTGCGTTACCAAATTGCGCCATCGCAAGTGACCGATGAAATCGGGCGGTTCGAGGCTGGCCTCATCCAAACGCGGATGCAGATCCTTGAAATGCAGCAGCGGATTGCCGAATCAATCGGCGCGAAAGATGCAGCGATTTTTGATGCGCACCTGCTCGTGGTCGAGGACCGAACGTTGATTGACGAAGTTCTGCGAAAGCTCAAGACCGATCTTTGCAACGTTGAGTGGGCGTTCCAGGAAGTCGCCACGCGTTACGCCGAGACGTTAAGCAAAATCGATGATCCGTATCTGCGCGAACGCGCACTCGACATTCAGGATGTTACGAAGCGAGTAATTCACAATTTGCAGGGGAAAGCTCCCAAGGCATTTCTTTCTCTGAGCCAGCCGCACATTCTGATTGCGCATAATCTTACTCCTTCGGACACCGCAAGCATGAGCCGCGAGTACGTGCTCGGCGTCGCCAACGACCTCGGCAGCCGCACTTCGCACGCTGCGATCCTGGCGCGCTCTCTAAATATTCCAGCGGTGCTAGGCTTGCACGATATCACTGCAAAGCTGGAGACGGGTCAGCACGTTCTTATCGATGGCAGCGATGGCTGGTTGATCGTCAATCCGACGCCTGAAACGCTGGAGCATTACGAGCAAGTTAAATCGCGAAGGGCTAAGGTCGTCGCGCAACTGAAGCAGTTGCGGGAGACCACCTCCATCACGCGCGATGGACGTCACATCGTTCTTTCGGCAAATATCGAGCTTCCAGAAGACGTCGATACGGTTGGAGCCAACGGCGCCGAGGGCATCGGACTTTATCGTACTGAATTTCTTTATTTGAGTCGCCAAACCCTGCCAAGCGAAGATGAGCAATACGAAACCTACCGAAAAGTTGCCGAGCGTGTACGTCCGAATCCGCTAATCATTCGAACTTTTGATTTGGGCGGCGATAAACTGGCTACTGGTGCGGCGGACATCGGCGATGAGTTGAACCCTTTCCTTGGATGGCGCGCGATCCGGTTTTGCCTCGAAAACCAGGACATGTTCAAAACACAGCTGCGCGCCATTCTCCGCGCCAGCACCGTGGGCAATGTGAAGGTCATGTTTCCCATGATCTCTGGGTTGGAGGAGTTACGCCGGGCTATCGCCGTGCTCGAGGAATGCAAACAACAGTTGCACAACTCAAAAATCGACATGGCTAAAAGAGTCGAAGTTGGCGCGATGGTCGAGATTCCAAGCGCTGCCATCTGTGCCAGCGCACTTGCACGCGAGGTCGATTTCTTGAGTATCGGAACGAACGACCTCATTCAGTATGCGCTTGCGGTAGATCGGGTAAATGAAAAGGTCGCGTATCTTTACGAGCCGACGCACCCGGCGATACTGCGTTTGCTCAAGATGGTTGCCGACGCGGCCCACGCGAACCACATCTGGGTTGGCGTTTGCGGTGAGATGGCTGGTGATGTCGCGCTGGTGCCGCTGTTGTTGGGCCTGGGAGTGGATGAACTTAGCGCGTCAGCGACGCTGGTGCCGCGTGTCAAACGCGCCGTGCAAAGTCTGACCATTCCTGAATGCCGGGAGTTGGTCGAGGAGACATTAAAGCTTAATACTCCATCGGAAATTCTAGAGCGTTGCCTGCAATTGGCGGACAGCCGCTATGGCGATCTGCTCGGGTGAGCGCGTAAAAGAGACGCTGTGTGTTCCCGATGACGCGCACACGGATTCGGCCGCACCGGTGCTGGTCAAAAATTCAGAATCAACACACGCACGTCCAAAGCTTGTTGCGATTCATGCCGCGGAGGAGGTGAGACCAATTATTAGGTTGGGCGGACCAACGAATAACAGCGATGCATGTTGGCTCACAGTCGTGGCGGGTTGAACTGGTTCGGATAAAATTTGCCGCAGCCAACTGCCTTTTTGAAGAATGCGAACGCGAATTACAACACTGACGCCTGCTGCTGCGCTGACTGGCATTTGGGGACTCTTACTTTTGTCATCTGTCATTGCTGCACTGTACTTCGGGCGCGCCGTGCTTGTGCCGATTGCCCTTGCCACGCTAATCACCTTTCTTCTTTCGCGTTTGGTGACTCGCCTGGAGCCTTGGATCGGGCGTATCGCCGCTGTTTTGCTCACGGTGATTGCAATGTTCGCAATCTTCGCGAGCGCGAGCTGGGTCATCGGGCGTCAAGTCATCGATCTCGCTGATAAAGTGCCTGAGTACCAAGCGAACATCACCACCAAAATCCGTTCACTGAGACTTCCTGCCGCCGGTCCGCTGGCGCGACTCTCATCGAGTGTGCGTGCGTTGCAAAAAGAAGTCGTTGCACCGAGTCCAGCGCCGCCCGCCGAGCGAACTTCCGATGATTCTTCAACGAAGCAGGCTCCGCCCGCGCCAAGCCCGATTCCAGTGAGGGTGATCGAGGGAAGGAATGCAATTCCGCAGCTAATGCAGGAGACTCTTGGCGCGATCCTCAGTCCGCTTGGCACCGCTGCCCTGGTGCTGTTGCTGGTCATTTTCATGCTGTTCAAGAGGGAAGACATTCGCGGCAGATTGATTCGGCTCATAGGTCAGGGGCGTATCAGCACGACAACGCGCGCGATGGAAGACGCCGGTCGTCGTGTCTCGCGCTACCTTTCCACACAATTTCTTGTCAACACATGTTACGGGATCTGTGTTGCTACCGGGTTGCATTTTATTGGGGTTCCGAATGCTGCGCTCTGGGGATTGTTATCCGCTGTGCTCCGGTTTATCCCGTACGTCGGCGCATGGGCAGGCGCGCTTTTGCCGGTCTTGCTGTCATTTGCGATTTCAACCAGTTGGTTCACACCGCTCATCACTATCGGTTTATTTGTCGGACTGGAAGCGATCGTATCAAACTTTGTCGAGCCGTGGGTCTATGGAGCGAACACAGGTGTTTCTCCGATTGCATTAATCATCTCGGCGGTGTTCTGGACATGGCTTTGGGGCCCGGTCGGCCTCGTGCTGTCTACTCCTCTCACCGTTTGTCTGGCGGTGATGGGACGACACGTTCCGCGTCTCGAGTTTCTCGGCATTTTGCTAAGCGACGATCAAGCACTGGCGCCTCATGAGGAGTTTTACCATCGGCTTCTGTCGTTCTCAATGGACAGCGCAGAAGAGTTTGCCACCAAATATGTGGAGACGGAGTCACTGACTGCTCTTTACGATAACGTTTTAATTCCGGCGATTGGAGCAGTCGAAATCGACGCGCACAGGGGTTCGATCACCGCGGAGCAACGGACCTCCGCTTTGCAGCGAGTTCACGAGATCATAGACGATTTCAGCGGTTCGGAGGCTTCACTCAACGATGCACAAGAACAAAAAATCGATCTCGCTAAAGCCGCTCCTGCGACTGGCAGCAATATTGTTTGTCTTCCCGCGAACGCATATTGCGACGAACTCGCCGGTGAAATGCTTGCACAGCTACTTCGGAACCAGGGATTCCAAGCTGAAAACGTGCCCGCGCGTCTTAAACATGAGGAGCTGATCGATCGCGCAGTTGAGGTTGATCCCGAGTGCATCTGCGTCTCTGTAGTGCCGCCGACAAGCATAGCCCAGGCTCGCCATCTCGCTTCGGCTGTTCGGGAGCGCCTTAAAAACGTAACGATCCTGGTTGGCGTGTGGAGCGTGAGATTCGATGCGGAGAAACTCAGAGAACGTTTGCGTGGAGCCCACGTAAGTGATGTAGCCGTTTCTCTGGAGGACGCCGTGCAACGGGTTTATAAAATGACTGCCGCAATTTCCGATGCAATGCTGCCGGCACCTATTCCGCCTAACGAGGAAGAGCGCCTGGCGGAACTCGAAGGGTTAAATCTTTTGGATACTCCCAGTGAAGCAGATTTCGATCAGGTTACCGCGCGCCTAACGAGACTTTTCAAAGTGCCAATGGCGCTTGTAACGCTGGTCGACAAGGATCGGCAGTGGTTCAAATCTCATGCCGGATTGCCGGCCGATCTTGCCGAGGCCCGGTCAACTTCGCGTGACATTTCCCTCTGCGGTCACGTTATCGCCAAAGATGAGGTATTGATCGTGCGCGACCTGGCGCGCGATCCCCGCTTCGCAAACAACCCATTTGTAAAAGGAAATGGACTTCGGTTTTACGCAGGCGTTCCCTTACGGGGGCCAAATGGTTTACCGATTGGGTCGCTTTGTATTCTCGACACGAAACCACGGGAAATGACAAGGCAGGAGCAGGAGCTCCTTAAGATGATCGCCGGAGACGTAATGGAACAAATAAAGCGTCGCCCCGTCGCCGAAGCGGCAAATACTGTCCTGTCTGAGAAGACATAGATCTTCGTCCCATTCTTTTTGTTTAAGGAGCGGTCGTGAAGTCAGCGCTCTAGAGCGTTACGACCAAACCGCAATTCTTTGAATCCATCGGCTGCGCTGGTGCGAAGTTCTTAAGGTGCGGCCGAATGACGAGAACGGAAATCTTCCCACAGCAGAGAGGTCGTTTCGTGTGTTCATCATCGCCGGCTCAGATCGCCGTCAATACAATTGTCCGGGCGTTGACTCTAAAGCGCGGACATTGATGCTGCGAATGGCTGACCGGCTTCCGCAACAATGGGAGATTGATTACGAGGACTTGGGAAACGTCTATGGCCGTGCTCGCATCCAGAGCTGTAATGCATGCGTTTCCACGTCGATGGCGTTGTGCGTATGGCCGTGTAACTGCTACGAGAAGAATAACAAGGCAGAGCCAGACCTCATGTGGGATCTCGATATGTATGCACGACTCGATCTGGCGGACGCATGGGCGATCATCGGCCCGATAAACTGGTACGCGCCGACCAGCAACCTAAAGCTTATGTTCGATCGGCTTGTGTGCATGAACGGCGGTAATCCGTGCGAAGACACGATCAAGCATAAGGATCCGGAACTCGCGATGAAGCTCGAGCACTCGCGGCAGTGGGAGACGATGAGCTTAAACCACCTCGAGGGTCGGACGGCAGCATTCTTCTGTTATGGTGACGGCGGCGGAAACGAAATTGATTCGACAGGTCGGCCTAAGCTCCTCAAGGATACGCACAAAAATTATTTCGATCCTGAGAAGGAACCATTCCAAAACGAGCGCGACAGTTACGCGCCGCTGGTGTGGCAATGCAGGTATGGCGGCGTGGAAGTTCCCGAAGCGCTGTGGCAGTACGTCCAATTTGGAAAAAATGAAGCATACAGTGACAATCAGGCGGAAGATTTGTCGCGTCACAAAGAGGTGATTCCCGAACTGGACGAATGGACCGATCGCTTCGCCCAGTTCGTCGAAGCGAAGGGGAAAGTAGAACCAAACAAATATCGCGCGTTTGGCTACAAACCTCCTGGGCACTTTCTTCGCGATGTTAGACTCGCGTGGCGCGACATCCGCATGCGCTTCGGAACTCCGCGGATACATTCTTCACCGGCGAAGCAACAACGGCTCGAGTTGAATCGTGATGTGACGAAAGACCCGAAGAAGAGTGAAGGCGAAAAATTGCGTGAGCGTGTTAACAAAGGTCGCGAGTCGTAGATCAGAATTTCGCCGATAATTGCAGCGGGGCGACGCCCGACCATGCGCACACGTCGGCATGTGATAGAAATCAAAAAGTCATCATCAAACTGTGCGCCCGAAGAGCCTGACCACGAGCCGTCATGGTGAGGCTTGGGGAATTCATCCAGCACTCGTGAATCCTGAAAACTATCCGTTTGTAATCTTGTCTAAGGTGATACTCTAGACCGCGCAACGCGAAGTTAGCCTTTGGGCTTCCCGCAGCGTTTGAAGGGAACCGAAAGAAAACTGATGGGGAAACGCTGCTCGCTTGGACTTTTGTGTTTCGTTGTCTTCATCGCGTTTGATGCCGCCTTCGCTCAAATCGAAGCGGTTGGTGAAAAGGATAAGCCCCTCATTCGAAGATCAGCCTCTCGGCCTGCGCAGCCGTTTCCTTGGAAGACAAATATTGTAACAACCGTCTTTTGGATCGGGGAACAGCCAGCTGGAAATAATCTCGTCCCGAATCGTACGAGTGCCTGGGACAAAGAATGGACGAAAAACTACGGGGGTTTCGACGATCCAAATCCCGCCCATCGGCGTAACTACGTCCCGATAAAATTCATACCGCAGCAGAACCCGTTTTACTGCGCACTTCCCTATAACGACAAAGCACACACTGGCCACCACCCGGAAGCGCCTCGGGTTGTTCCGTGGTTTCAAGAAGCGTATCAGGGTCCGGCTGTTTCAACCTGCAAGGACCGATGGATCGCGATCCGCAAAGGTAATCGAATCGCTTATGCCCAGTGGGAAGATGCTGGACCATTCCGAACGGATCACTGGCAATACGTATTTGGCAACGAACGTCCGAAGCCCAATTTGAATCAGGGGGCTGGCCTCGATGTCTCGCCTGCCGTGCGAGACTATCTCGGGCTGAAACAAACAGATGTCACCGACTGGCGATTCGTGGAGTTTAGCGAAGTGCCGCATGGACCATGGGCCACTTTGGGAGAAAACAACACGTTTGTTATCAACAGTCGGAGAAAAGATGTGAAGGTCAGCGAGCGGTTACGGCGAAACGAAGTAGGCGCGATTACTCGGTAATCCTCGGTCACAGAGTGCATTCACGATCAGCCGTCATGCACCGTGACGGCTTTTGTTCGCACGAGTAACGCTCACCACGATTGAAATCGCTCGCGTGCTTTGTGCAACTCAATCACGTTACCGCGTCATGTCACTTTGTGGTTGCAGTGTGGAAAGCAACAGAGCCAAGATTCGCCGCGTGAAGTACTGGAAAACCGCACTGCCAATTTTCGCAGTGCTATGCGCGTCACTAGCATTCGCCGACGACTTCAGGACCATTAACGGCAAGGAATATAAAGACGCCACGATCACCCGCGTAGAAGCCGATGGGATTGTGCTTAGAACTAAAACGGGGATTTCGAAGGTATATTTCTTTGAACTCCCTCAAGACATTCAGAAAAAGTTTCATTACGGTCCACCGACGCCCAGCGCAACACAGCATGAGCGTGAGGCGATTAAGTTAGAGGCGAAACAGGAGGGGAATCGGCAGGCTGATCGCGGTGGCAGAGTAGTGGTGGTTGGGCAGAGCGGTATTAGTTGGAAAGTCATCGTCGGCGCGGTCGTTGTCCTTCTTGTCGTGGTGCTGGCCTTTGTTCGTAATCGTTTCTGACTGAACTCATTGGATTCGGGCTGCCTCGCAATCAATGATCTTCAGAGGCAAACGGTCTGAATTGCAGACGGACATCGCCACGACGGAAAGCGTTTCGTTTGCGCAGAGACAAAAAGCTGATTGCATTGGTGAACTGCAATCCACGATTTTTGGGGCGCGCTCCCTTCGCTGGTGGCTTTTACAGAATTTCCGAATCGAATTCGCCGTCACTCACACGGGTACGGATTGCCATTTTCGGGCAAACTTCTGTCGTAGTGCGAATGATTTGGCCGCGATCGTTGATGGTAATGCTATAGCCGCGGCGCAGCGTCGCGTCGGGTCCTAGCACTCGCAGAATACCTTCGATGCTACCGAAACGATGTCTTGCGTTTACAATCAAACGCCCGGGGCAGGCGACCAATCGCCGATGGAGATCGGCAAAATGGTTGCGGCGCATCACCAGTTCGCGCACGGGACTGCGCGCTTGCATCACACGAAGGGCATGGTCCAGACCGCGCTTGTAGCCCTCAATCTTATGCGCGAGACAACGCTGCAACGTATCCCGCGTGTGATCGATCCGTTGTTGCGCGTCGCGTACGCGGTTAAGCAACTGGCTCCCCAGCGTGCGCGCGCAACGATCGATCTGACGCTGGAGATCTATGACGTCAGGGACAATCAATTCGGCCGCAGCGCTCGGGGTCGGTGCGCGCAGATCTGCGACAAAATCGCAAATGGTAAAATCGATTTCGTGACCGACAGCCGAGACGATCGGCACGGCGGAATGGAATATCGCGCGCGCGACGATCTCTTCATTGAATTCCCACAAATCTTCGATGCTGCCGCCACCGCGCGTTACAACGATGAGATCGACAGGG
>DASXOI010000024.1:0-4567 GCA_036494375.1 Candidatus Udaeobacter sp. | reverse complement strand
GCGCGCGCGCTTAGGCACATGATCAGTGACAGGGTGAAAGCGAAGATTGGTGTTTTCATTTTTTGGAATAGGAACGCGTAATATAATCAGCAACTGCCTCTCGCCAAGTGCGAGGTGACGTGCCCGTAAGCTCGGTATATTTGGCGGTGGACAGCACGGAATAAACGGGGCGGTGCGCGACCCAAGGCGCCTGCCCGCCGGAGCCTTGGCAAAGGCGGGTCATTTCGTCCAACTTAAGCGCGCCGACGGTTCTCGCCTTCACAGAAATACCGGCGTCAACGCAGCAGTCCAGCGCCCATTGCGCGTATTCCTGCCACGTGCATTTGCCGGCGTTTGCGAAATGCAAAATGCCGCCTGCGACCTGACCGTCGAAAAATTGTGGCAACATATGGGCAATATCATGCGTGTACGTCGGGGCGGAAAACTTGTCGGCGATGGCATCAATCTTTTCGTCTTGTTGTGCGCGCTTGATCATGGCGTCGATGAAACTCGGCCGGTCAGGGCCAAACACCCAGGAAACCCGCACAACAAGATGCCCATCCTCAGCTGCAATCACATTCTTTTCTCCCGCAAGCTTCGATTCACCGTAAGCGCTGATTGGATTCGCTTCATCGTGTTCTGTGTAAGGTGCGCGTTTCTCACCGTCGAAAACATAATCGGTGCTGAAGTGAATCAGCTTTGCGCCTTTCTCGTTGCAGATTTCAGCAAGAACCGCCGGCGCTTCCGAGTTGATCAAAAACGCGCGATCACGCTCTGTTTCGCAAGCATCGACGTTCGTGAACGCTGCCGCGTTAATCAGAACATCGAAAGTTGTGGCGCCGACTTTCTTGCGCAGACCTTCCAGATTCGAAAGATCAAGCTGGGCATGATTAAAGCCCACGACGTCGTAATTCGATCGCAATTCCTTCACGAGCGCTGCGCCAAGTCGCCCGCCTGCGCCGAGAAGTATAACTTTCATTCGCTGCAATCTGCGACGTTACACGCCTTCGACTTCGAAATTCATACTGCGTGCGGCAGTCCCAAGTTGCGCGTCGTGGGTAAGAAACGTCAGCTCAATTCCGCTGGATTCCACCAAACGCACCGCAGTTGCCAAATGCAACGCATCCGATGTGCCCAGCGGCGTCAGAAATGACTGCGCTGCCCGGTTCAGAATCGATGGGCTTAATTGGAGCAGTTCCAACCCATCAAAAATCGCGCGCGCCTTGATAACAATATCAGCGAGCTCATTGTCAGTGAGAGCACCTCGCAAGCGCGCTCGGTCGACGGCACGCGACACTTCTACCCGAAGCAACTCGCTGCTGAATGCGCGTTTCCATTGCCCCCACTCTTTGAGCGAGCCTGCTTCCCGCTGGAGCTTCCTCACCACCACCGAAGCATCGAGATAGGCTGTCATTTTCGACGCCGATCCGCCAACAGGTCAGCCAGTAAGTCCACCTGAAGATCCATTCCCTTGATCCTCTTCAACGACGAAACCGGTTTCCTGGCGGGAATAATCTTCAAGTCGTCTCCCAAAGGTTTCTCTGCCGGAATGATCCGGGCAATCGGATGCCGATGAGACGTGATGACGATTTCCCTGCCTCTCCTCACAGCCGCGAGATACCGACTAAGATTGCTCTTTAACGTGGCCACGCTTACCGATTGCATGACTACACTCTGGCCTCCGTAAGACCACAATTCAATGATCTTTTAATATCTACCTGCGCGCTCGAGCAGTGGTTGCCACCAGGGTAGATTGTCCATGTACCAGTGAATGGTCTCGTCGAGGCCTTCTTTAAACGTGCGGAGCGGCTTCCAATCCAATTCGCGTCCAGCGAATGCCGAGTCGATTGCGTAGCGGCGGTCATGACCCAGCCGATCCGGCACGAATGAAATGAGACTGTGTGGCTTGCCCAGCTTATCGAGAATCATTCTGACAAGGTCGAGATTCACCATTTCACTGTTACCGCCGAAATTATAGACGGTGCCGGCTTTGCCTTCGAAAAGCGCGGCGACAATGCCGGCGCAATGATCGTCCACATGGATCCAATCGCGCACATTTTTGCCGTCGCCATACACCGGCAACGGTTCGTCGCGCAGGGCCTTAATGATCATGAGCGGAATTAATTTTTCCGGAAATTGATATGGACCGTAATTATTCGAGCATCGGGTGACCAGCACGTCCTGGCCGTACGTCTTGTGAGACGCGAGCACGAGAAGGTCGGCGCTGGCTTTGCTTGCTGAATACGGCGAACTGGGATCCAGCGGCGATTGTTCGGTGAACCTGCCGTCAGCGCCGAGTGACCCATATACCTCGTCCGTGGAGACTTGGACAAATCGCTGGACGCCGTGGCGGCGTGCGCATTCCAGTAGCACGCTGGTGCCAATGACGTTTGTATGAATGAAGTTGAGCGGATCGTTAATGCTGCGGTCAACATGCGATTCTGCCGCGAAATTAATGACCGCATAGAACTGGTGCTCGGTCATTAATGCGTCCATCAAATCCGCATTCGCAATATCGGCTTTGAAAAATTCGTAACGTTCGCCATGTTCTTCGACCACCCCTTCAAGATTGGCGATGTTACCAGCATAAGTGAGCACATCGACATTCGTGACGTATGCGGGCTTGTAATGTTGCAAAATATATCGAATAAAGTTGCTCCCGATGAATCCGCAGCCACCGGTGACAAGGATGCGCATGGCAGCGCGTACTAGCAGTGCCGAGCGCAACGCGCTAGCAGAATCTGCTCCCGCTCCAGCGCGAGCGAGCGATTACCTGCAGCGCTGGAAGATTAATTTCGAGGGAACGGACTGGGTTCCTTGGTTGATCCTCGCGCTGGCGGCCTTCCTTCGCTTCTTGCTACTCGGTATGAAGCCACCGCACTTCGATGAGGGCATCAACGGGTGGTTCGTCGACCAGGTGATGAAGAACGGGTTTTACCATTACGATCCGACCAATTATCACGGTCCGCTTCACTTTTACGTTCTAGTGCTATTTCAGAGTTTGTTTGGCCGGAATCTGTGGGCGATACGGCTGCCGGTCGTACTTGTGAGCATCAGCTGTGTCTGGCTGGCTTTGAAGTTCGAGCCGGTGGTTGGGCGAAACGTGAGCCGAATTGCTGCGTTGGCCATGGCAATATCGCCCGGCTTCGTTTTCTACGGGCGTTACGCGATTCACGAAGTGTGGCTGCAATTCTTCTCAATGATTTTTATTTTGGGACTGCTCGGCTTGTGGAGGCGCGGCACGCTGACGTACTTGCGGTACGCCGGCGTGGGATTAACCGGCATGATCCTTACGAAGGAAACTTACGCCATTCATGTCGCGTGCGCTCTGCTCGCGATTCCAACTCTGGCAGTTTCGTACTGGCTAAGCCGTGTTCCGGACGCTAAACCGGCGAAGCAAACCTGGAGCTGGATCGATCTCGTGATGATCGTGATCGCAGGCGGATTTGCGATTGTCTTCTTCTATTCGGGAACCTTCTTCAACTGGGACGGCATCAAAGGCCTGTATCTGGCGTTTAAGGCATGGACCGAGACTGGGGCTGCGGGCCACGGCCATGAAAAGGCCTGGGATTACTTTCTGGGTTTGATGATGCCCCACTTCGACATCAAACGGTCCGACTTTTTCGGTTACGAGCTGCCCATGCTCGCGGGATTAATTTTGTGCGCGTTTTGCCAAAAACTGAAAAACCTCAATCTACGTTATTTGGCGATCTACGGTGTGGGCAGCCTCGTTGCCTACAGCATAGTCAAATACAAGACGCCCTGGTGCATCATCAGTTTTGGATGGCCGTTTCTGTTTATTCTTGGCTCGGCGATATTGCTCGTGCGCCCGAAAAATCTCCGCAAAGTTTACATTACGCTAGGCGTCCTTCTGTGCATATCGCTCGGCTCATCGGTTTGGCTCAACTACTTCCGGTGTAGTTCGCCAGAGGAGCCGTACGCGTACGTCCAGACGTATAACGACATGTTCAAATTAACGAAACCGCTTCTGACGATGGCGAAGCGAGATCCTTCCAACTATCATCTCACGGGACATCTGATTCGCTCCAGTATTTACCCGCTTCCGTGGGTCTTGGGCGATTTCGATCGCGTCGGCTACTATGAAGGAGGAAACATGCCGGCAAATCTCGATGGCGATTTTCTGCTTGTGCAGCAGGACAAAATCAAAGACATCGAGTCAAAATTGAAGGGCACGTATTACACAGAGATGATGACGCTTCGTAACTACCAGGACCCGTCGAAGATTTTTTTCAGTGCCAAAGTTTTTAAAGACGTGTTTCCGGGCAGAACGCCGGACTTTGATGGCAGTGCACCGAAACCGGCGCCTTCTCCTTCACCCGCGCCTTCTCTTTCACCGGCCAAAATTCAATGAAGTGGGTCACAGCTGGGGTTACGTTTGTCAATTTGTCCGTCGTCTGCGCCGTTCTCCTGGGGCTTGTAGGAAGAGGGTTAAATGCGGTTAGCGCAGCTCTGGCACTGCTGTGTGGCGCTGCATTCGCAATCGCCGCGCTGCTTGGGACGCGAGACAGCTGGTTTAAACAGAAATCCGCTGCCGGTCCAACAACAGAACGAAGGCCACGAAAACCGC
>DASXOI010000023.1:0-2398 GCA_036494375.1 Candidatus Udaeobacter sp. | reverse complement strand
GCCAGCATGATCTCTCCAGGTTTTGGTTGGTCCTTAAATTCGGTCTTCGCGGTGAAACCGGCGTCATTCAAAATTCTTCGCAAGTCAACCGACCGCTCGATCGTGGAGAAGCCATGATCGGACACAACAAACACATCTGTTTTTCCACGCGTCCCGCCGACGCGGGATTGATCTAACGTCGAAAGAACCGCCGCGAGATTTTCATCGGAGGACTTGATCGCAGCTATCGATGCTGGCGAGCCCGGAGCAGATTCATGTTGTGTAAGATCCGGTTCGCCTAGCCAAAGCACGGAGAAGGCCGGCACACCGTCTTTCCAAAGACAATCGGTCAGCGCTTTTGTTGTCCACGCGTCCTGTTGCAGGTGGCCAGATGGAAAGGGACCAAGCGTTGCAGCAATGGAAGGGACAATCTCCGCCGGGAGGGAGGCCGGGGCTCCGCTTCGTGCACGTAGTCCAGCGTTGCCCGCGAACAGCGTGACGCAATTTTTCGCAGTCCCAACGTCGGCGTGTCGGTCCAGCAAAAGCCCGACGCTTTTTGCAGAAGCAATTACCGTGCGCCCTCCTGCGCGCTGCACTAGCTCGGCAATCGTCGGAACAGAAAGATATTTCCCGCCGGAAACTTGATCACCCTTCTTTACCGTTGGTGGCAGCTCGACATCGATCGCCTGGTGAGGATCGATGTCCGGTCGATACAGATGGTTAGCGATGATCCCGTTCCTGCCGGGATAAACACCCGTGACGAGCGCCGTGCCATTTACCATTGTCGCACTCGGATAAACGGCATGATGTTTGCGAAAAGTGACTCCCTCGCGCGCGAGCTTCCAAAGCGCTGGCGTATTTTGTTCGGTAACGAAATCCGGACGCATTCCATCCCACACGACGACTACTACATGACGCTCGGATTTCGCGGGTGCGACCGCTGTGGCAGACGAGCAGACGATCAAGAACAGCAATGAAATCATTCTTTGCATTCGCGAATGATAGAACAAGGAGCGCCGGTCTCCAGTCCGCCGTGCAAACTGGAGGATGTTGAAGGTCATTGTAGGGCGTCTGTGTCAGACGCCGAATCTTTGCATCAGTTCGCTTGGCGTTTCACAGAATGGAGCCGGTGGGCGCCGAGCGACATAGACGGGAAGGTCGAAGACCGAGTGAGCGGGAAGCGAGCGAGTCAAACGCCTACAAAAATCGGTGATTATTTTTTCGGTCGCAGCAAAGGAAATAGAATCACGTCGCGGATGGATTCGGCGCCGGTAAGCAACATGGTGAGCCTGTCTATCCCGATACCGAAGCCGCCAGCCGGCGGCATACCGTACTCAAGAGCGAGCAGAAATTCTTCATCGATGTTTTGCTTCTCTTCGCCCGCCTGTTCGAGCAGACGCTGACGTTGCACAAGCGGGTCATTCAGCTCGCTATAACCCGGCGCGATCTCGACACCGTTGATCACCAGTTCGAAAACGTCGACCAGCGAACTGTCTTCCGCGTTTTGTTTGGCCAGCGGTACGAGCTCTTTCGGACAATGCGTTACGAACAAAGGATCCATTGTTTTTTCTTCGATGAGTTTCTCGAAGACATGCTGCGTCACCTCGAAATCCGCGAGCTGCGGTAGAATCTCGAGCTTGAACTCGTTCACGGCGCGTTCACGTCTCTGCTCGGGCGAGACCTCAAACCAATCGCTGCCTGCCACTTCGCGCATCACATCGCGGTAACGAGCGCGCCGCCACGGGCGTTTCAAATTAATCGTGCGGACGACCTTCCCGTCAGCGTCTCGATGCTCGATGCTCAGCGAGCCACAGATTTTCTCGGCGAGATAACAGATCAGTTCTTCGACCAGATTCGCGATCTTCTCGAAATCAGCATAGGCCCAATAGGCCTCAAGCATTGTGAATTCCGGATTGTGCTTTCTCGAGATCCCTTCATTGCGAAAGTTGCGGTTGATTTCGAATACCTTGTTGAACCCGGCGACCAGTAGACGTTTCAGATAAAGCTCCAGGGCAATGCGCAGATAAAGATCGATGCCGAGTGCGTTGTGATGTGTTTTGAACGGTTCGGCTGCCGCACCTCCAGCCGTTGCTTGCAAAATTGGCGTCTCAACTTCAACAAAGCCCCGCTCCTCGAAAAAGCGCCGCGTTTCGCGAACAATGGCGATCCGTTTTTCGAATATCGCGCGGGAATGTTCGTTGGTGAGAAGATCAAGATAACGCTGCCTGTAACGCGCTTCGATGTCCTGGAGTCCGTGCCATTTTTCCGGGAGCGGGCGCAACGTCTTGGCGAGCAGCTGGAATGTTTGGACTTTTATTGTCGGTTCGCCGCTTTTGGTGACAAAACATGTTCCTTCCACGCCAATGAAATCGCCGATATCGAGCAAACGAAAAAGCTCGACCAAATCCGGCCCAACCTC
>DASXOI010000022.1:0-3664 GCA_036494375.1 Candidatus Udaeobacter sp. | reverse complement strand
GGATTGACGATTCGGAAACCGGTGCCGGTTAAACCGCCGGTGAAATCCAAGGTCGCGCCCCGCAAGTAGGAGACGCTCTTGTCGTCGATAAAAAATTGCACGCCATCGCGCTCGACTATTGAATCGCCTTCTTCTCGTTCGCCAAGCGTCATCTCGTAATGCAGACCGGAACAGCCGCCTTTAGCCACTTCTACACGCAAACCTTTTGCCGAGTTTTCGGATCGCTGCGAAAGCAGACTCTGGAGCTGTCGAACAGCATTGTCCGTGACGTTAATCATCATGCCAAAAATACGGCTACGAGGTATCTAAGTCAAAAACGCGGTCGTGAATCACGAAATTCCCACGTCCGTGTCATGTTGAGCGGAGCGAAACATCTCGGATTTGATGCCGGAATTGGAAACACAATGCCAGAGATCCTTCGCTTCACTCAGGATGACAATTGCCTTGTTTGATGTTGGAACCTGAGATTTCTCTGGATTCTGGAGCTTGGTGCTTGGAGCTTTGCCGAGCAAGCCAGTACATTTAAATCGCATGGGCCGGATCCGATTGCTTTCTGAGACGGTGGCCAGCCAGGTGGCGGCCGGCGAAGTCGTAGAACGCCCGGCGTCAGTCGTAAAGGAACTGGTTGAAAACAGTCTCGACGCTGGAGCTCGCAACATCGATATCGCTATTCGTCGCGGTGGAATTTCGCTGGTTCGCGTGATCGATGATGGATGCGGCATGGGCCGCGATGATGCGCTGCTTTCGCTTGAGCGACATGCGACCAGCAAAATTCGTTCTGCTGCCGATCTTCAAGCGGTTGCGACGTTAGGGTTTCGCGGCGAAGCCTTACCTAGTATCGCCAGTGTGTCGCGATTCCGCGTTAGTACCCGGGAAGCCGGCGCGATCGCGGGGACAGAAATTATCGTCAATGGCGGCAAGATCGATGTTGTGCGCGACGGCGGTGAGGCCCCAGGCACGCAAGTTGAAGTCCGATCCCTTTTCTACAACCTGCCAGCGCGCAGGAAATTTCTTCGTTCGGAGAATACCGAAAGTCGCAACATCGAACATCAAATTCATTTGCAAACCATCGGTCATCCTGAGATTGGCTTCTCGTTGATGCGCGACGATCGCATTGTGTTTCAGTTGCCCGCTACGGCAACACTCGGCGATCGGATACGGGACTTATACGGTGTCGACTTGTTGCAGCGCCTGGTTGAAGTGAACGGCGCTGCCTCTCCAAGAATTCAAATCAGTGGTTTTATCGGTCAGGCAGGTCTCAGCCGGCAAAGCCGTAGCCAGCAAATCGTGTTCGTGAACGGACGTGCGATTGAAAGCAATCTTATCACCGGAGGCATCCGCGAAGGGTACCACACGGCGCTTATGAAAGGGCAATATCCAGTTACGTTTCTTTTTGTTGAGCTCGATCCCGCGGCTGTCGATGTAAATGTGCATCCGGCAAAACGCGAAGTCCGTTTTCGCGATCCCAACAGTGTGCGCGAAGCGGTGGTTCGATGCATCCAACAAACACTGGAAGACGCTCGTGCTAATTGGCAGGAAAAATTTAGCGCGCCGGTGCAGATGGCGGGCGCTGGGGTTTCCGCTAAAGCGATTCCCGATTTAAAGTTGCGCGCCGAAGTAACTGCGCCCGAGGCTACGCATCGCGAATTGCCGCACCTCGCCGCTGTAGCCGGGGGCGCTGACCCCGGCCGGGCACCGTCAGAAATTGTAGGGCAGGCGCCTCGCCTGCCAAAACGCCGCTTCGATCCGGCAGGCGATGCACCTGGCCTACAACCACAGCAGCCCGTTACAAAACGCGCTCAGCAGCAATTCGAAATCATCGGTGTGCTCAACAAGCTGTATGTCCTCATGGAAAATGCGAATGGCCTCGTTTTGGTGGATCAACACGCCGCGCACGAGCGAGTCCTGTTCGAAGAATTGCGACGCAGAATGGAACAGCAGGGAGTGCCTACGCAAAAGTTGCTTCTCCCACAAACATTCGACGTGCCGCCGCGTGATGCCGATTGGATCGAGCAGAATCTGTCGGTCCTGCAAAGGATGGGAATCGGAATCGAGAGCTTTGGTCCGGACACATTCAAGATCGACAGTCTCCCCAGCTTTCTCGATGTATCGGACGCTGCGCAATTCATGCGCAAGGTGATTGACGATCTGAAAAGTGCCAGCAACAACGCTTCAGCGCTGCGCTTGGGGGAAGAAATGATCGCGAAAACCGTTTGCCGTCACGCGGTGAAAGCCAATGATCCGTTGCGTTATCCTGAGGTAGAAAAGTTGATCCGAGATTTGCTCGATTGCGATCTGCCTTATTGCTGCCCGCACGGGCGACCAACAATGATCCAAATTTCGTTGGCTGAATTGGAGAAAAAGTTCGGACGCAAAGTCTGATCTGGGGACCGCACGCGTCTCGCGTGCTGGCGATCGCGTCCTCGCGATCGCGAAACTTTCCAATGGATAAACGTTCGTGTGGTGAGAGTGGCGGCATTTCGGCGAGGGCGCCGAAATGTGCACGCGAGGCGCGCGCGCTCCCCGGAAGCTTATCGCTTGCGGTACTGTCTCACTCGTCACGGAATTCGGGCTACTTGCGGCGCGGACTGATTCACGTCGATTCGCGCACTCACTTTCTCGATCTTTGTTTCTTGCTCTTTCAACCGTTCATTTACTGCCGCAAGCGCTGTTTCCAGCTTACGTACCTTGTTCTGCTCCTCGAGAAACGCCTTATGTTCCTTGAGAAATTCATTCAGCAGCATCGCATTAATCGCGCTGTATCGAACGCTTTCGATTTGCCCATTCCGATCACGGATAGCCAGATTGGAATCGATTTGCGCCACGTCCTCAGCGACCAACCCGTAGTCAAGGGCTTGGCTATGATCGATGTCCTCGTTGTAACGGAAGGTGACCGGTTTAAGCTGGTAAAGCGTTGCGCTGGAGTTTTCCATTGACTTGATATCGTGCTTGTACCGCTTCGAGGAAGTCGCGTGACCAAGCAATCCGGTCGTTAGGTTGATAGTAACGATGTCGGCTCCCGTACCACTTACTGAAGTGGTGTTAATATTGCGGATGTATGTGTGATTCATCTCGTCAGCGACGCCAACCATGTCTGAGCCGAGATAAACGTTGTTACTTCCCGCGCCTGCGGTCAATTCGGCTTGGCGGCCCACGGCGGTGTTGTTCCCGCCGCTGCTGGTACCCATCGCACCAGATCCGACGGCCGTGTTGTCGCTGCTGGTGGTATTGAGATTGAGTGCCCCAGAGCCGATCGCCGTGTTGAAAGAGCCGGTGATGTTATTCTGAAGCGCCGTATCGCCATCGGCTACGTTGAAGCTGCCGCCGACGTTATTAACAAGGGTCGCGGCCCCCGGGGCTGTGTTCGACCGGCCGTCCGTATTTAACAAAAGCGCGGCGGCTCCAACTGCTGTATTGAAACTTCCTGCCCCCGTTTGCGCGCCGACAGTAAGAACGAGCGTCCCCGCGCCCACACCGGTGTTGTAGCTTCCGTCGGTATCGCTAAAGAGCGAAGACCAACCAACTGCTGTGTTAGCGACGCCGGTCGTGAGGCTAAAAAGGGCCTTCTGTCCTTCCGCCGTCGTAAAGTTCGGATAAGCTCCATCCGGCGGCGGCATGACCGCTTGCGAGGTTGACATAAATGCAAAGGACGCAAGCGCAAGGG
>DASXOI010000021.1:0-3998 GCA_036494375.1 Candidatus Udaeobacter sp. | reverse complement strand
GCCGGTGCCCGCGCCGATTTCAAGAATTCGTAGCTTCGGTCGAGAACAAAGACGATTCGCGGCTGCAATACCACCCACCCAGTTGTTTACCGCGTAGGTCAGATTGTCGTTGTGAAAATAGTTGAGCCATAGCGGAATGCCTTGAGATCCGAGCAGATTTTGATCGCCGCTTTTTTCGCCGGTCGCAAGAATCCTGTAAAGACTTGCAGCATGGTCTAACAAATCCAGAGTCGCCGCGTTCCCGGGATCAATGTTGAATGCCAGAGCGCGCAAGGCTTTGAGATCAGGTTGCCATGGCGTGTTGCGCAAGCGATAGGAGCGGGTTCCGCTGTCACTCTGCACATCGACACAGCCCGCTTCTACGAGGCGCGTCAGGATCCAGTGTAAGGGAAGCTTGAAACGCGGCTGAAAACCGAGAACGCTGCAAAGTTCATCAGCTGACCGCCACACGCTGAGTTGTTCTGCCAAATTCAGTTGGCATGACAAATCAACAGCCAGTTCGATGCTGTAGCGTTCCATCAGCTCGATGCTCTGATACAGGCGCTCGCTGAATATCGCCGTTGGAAATTCTTTGAGACACTCGGCGAGCCGCGGATCGCTCAGGCCGGTTTTAAATTTTGGCGCCTCAAGCAATGGCGCGGTCATCGACTCATTCTGCTCCCCAGGCGACTTCAAGTTGACCTTCGACTATTATGCGGTCTTCCGCGCGACAGCAAAAACTCACCTCCGCACTATGCTCAGTTCTCACGGACAAAGAAATGGTGAATGCCTGCTCCGGCTTGAGTGGCGCTAGGAACTTCACAATTCTTACCCCATTAAGTTGCGAGTCTTGCCGCCATTCAGCCAGCGTTGCGATTACTTCGTCGAGGATTACTACTCCCGGCACGAGAGGCGCGCTTGGAAAATGTCCCGGTAAACTCGGATGATCAGCGCGGATCAGACGAATAGCTTCAAAGGTCATCCGCAAATTGTCTCTTCTGCATCGGATCAGGCGACCGAGCGCGCTGCTTGCTTCTGCTGCACACCGCTTTGCTCTGCTAAACCAAATCGCTGGCAATATGTCTCGAACACACTCAGTACTTCTCCGGCGGAGGAACCTAGCTGCGACAGATCGTATCGGTGATTGGCGGATTGTCTTTTAGCCTGGCTGGCAACGAGTAGGCACATGCGTCGCTCCGCTTCGTGCGACAGGAACCAGCCGAAATATTCGTAGATCCGCCGAACTGAGCGAATGGGATCGCGACGAATCTCGTCATATTGAATGTCGCAGATACGATTGTTTGCCAGACGATCGCGTTCAGGCAAAAACTTTTTCATCGTTTCGGACCAATAATGGATTGCCTCCCTAGACACGGTAAACGAATCAACGGTATCGCTGAAGGCGCTGCGTAGGATCGTCACCAGACTCGAGACGGAGGCCATCGAAGCGACGGGCGTGCGATGGGTCTGCACGAACAGCGCATCCGGATAAACGGACAATAACGCCGGCATGGCAAACATGTGCGTAGGCGCTTTCAAAATCCAGCGGCCAGCGGCTCGCCGAAACTGCAACTGTTGAAGAAAACGACGATGATATTCGTATGCGGGCTGTAAATCCTGCCGAAAAAACCAGCCGCGGTACGACGGCACATAGTACATCGCGTCGAACTGATCGCTTAGAAATGTCGGAGTCATAAGGCTCACGCACTCCTGCGGAACGTCTGCGCCGATCGCGTGCACGTAACGAAATGTAGGTACCAGCCAGTTAAAGAAGTTACAGCTTTGCGTCGCTCGCTGAATCCGCCGCTTCTCATTTGCGCGTGTAGGTGGAGACGGCGATCTCACTTCCCACATCAACGGACATCGATGTTCCGGGTCTGCGGAGAGCAGGCGATGCAACAGGCTGGTGCCGCTGCGAGGAAGCCCCACGATGAAAAGCGGTTCACGGATTTCCTGGCGTGAAATGTTTGGATACAGCTGCCGGTCCCGTTCCATTTTCAGACGTGCGCACAAAGTCTCGAGAACGTCGGTCTTCAGCGCGATTTTTCCGATCAGATTGAGCCGTGCCTCATCCTGGCATGATTCAAGTAATCGCGACAGCGCTTCAAAGAAATCGCCGCCGCCAAAATCATTGAGATGGCTGCGTTGTTTTGCAGTTTCGATTAAGTCCGCCGCCACCAGTCGCGTCGGCGGAATTCGGCTCTTTTCCAGCAGTGCTCCAAATCCATTGAAGAGCCGTACAGGCAGTTGCGGACGAATTTGCTGAACGGTCGTGGCAGAATCGGTCATTATGGTTAAGGCATCCAATAAATCGCAGCCGCGCTGTTGGATAGGGCTATGGAAACGACCGATGCTGGCAAGTCAAGCCGCGAGTATGTTTAGCGCCGAAGGCTATCTCACATTGCCCGCCACGCGATGATTCGCTGTGGTGAACCGATCAGTCAATTGAATCGCGCTTTCAGCGCTCGCCGGCGCCTTTGGCGCTAAATGGCTAGTCAAACAGCGATTGCCGAGAAGCATTTTGTTGCGCACCTGGTGTAATCGTTTCATCGTGTTCGCATGCAATCGGAAAAAGCTACGTTTGGTGCGGGTTGTTTCTGGGGAGTGGAAGAGACTTTTCGCAATGTAAAAGGTGTTTTGTCGACCAGCGTCGGATATGCGGGAGGAACGCAACAGAATCCGACGTATCAGGATGTTTGTACCGACAAGACCGGACACGCCGAGGTCGTGGATGTGGAGTTCGACCCGTCACAGGTCAGCTACGACGAACTTCTGGATGTTTTCTGGTCGAACCATAACCCCACCACACTGAACCGGCAGGGTCCCGATGTTGGTATGCAGTATCGATCGGTAATTTTTTATCATTCCCCTGAGCAACAGGCTTCCGCCAACGCTTCGAAAGAAAAATTGGAGAAGAGCGGCCGGTTCAATCGCCCGATTGTGACGCAGGTCGAACCCGCTCCAATATTCTGGCCGGCTGAAGAGTATCACCAGCATTATCTCCAGAAACGCGGCCAGGCGCATTGCGCGGTTTGAAGGTTCACTCGTCTTCCGCTTTCCGTTTCCGCTTAGCGCCGATGGCGCTATATCATTGTAGCCTGGGGCATCGCCCCAAGAGTTCAAGTCGCACAAAAAGAAGCGCTGAAAGCGCGATTCATATCGCGATTGATTTTCAAACCCAAATACAACGCTCGTCAAAATCACATGATGATCGAAGCGGCCTTGAGAGTGAATCGCGCTTTCAGCGCTGGCGACTTTGGGATTTAACAAATCCTGGAGCGCTGCCCCAGGCTCGAAATGACTGATGCGCCTTTAGCGCCAAATGTCTGTCTCTGGAAAGAAAAAAAGGGGACTACACAAACTTCCAAAATGACAAGCCAACCTGATATTCCTAGCTCGGGCGCAATTAAGATGACGGATCTTGTTGATGGATGAACGCTGAACCTCACGTCATTCGAACAAAGAATTTCGTCGCTGATGCTGCGCAGCTGATTCTCGAACAGGCGCGCAAAGCTATAGCCGGGCGGAACGAGTTTCGAATCGCGCTTTCAGGCGGGAACACTCCGGCCCCCGTTTACGCCCGGATCGCGGTGGAGGCGCATGATCTTCCGTGGGAGTCGGTTCGTTTCACGTTCGGAGACGAGCGTTGCGTGCCGCCGGATGATCCGCAAAGCAACTTCAGAATGGCGCGCGAAAATCTTTTTGTGCCGGCTGGCGTTCCTGAGAAATCAATCATGCGTATGCGCGGCGAAATTGATCCGCAAATCGCAGCGCAGGAGTACGAAGACCAACTAAACGCCATCGCCATCGGGGGCGGTGAACAACTTTATCAACACGATTTGATTCTTCTCGGCCTCGGCGACGACGGGCATACGGCGTCGCTCTTTCCTGGAACCGCCGCGTTGGAAGATATGACTCGTCGCGTCGTGGCAAATTTTGTTCCCAAATTGAATGCGTGGCGCTTGACGTTCACATATCCGCTCATCAATCATGCGCGGCACGTTTTGTTTCTCGTTGGT
>DASXOI010000020.1:0-4117 GCA_036494375.1 Candidatus Udaeobacter sp. | reverse complement strand
GGTCGAAACCGTAGCCGGGGGGGATCCCAATTGGGAATTTCGCGTTCTGAAACAGGGGAAACTGCAGCCCTCGAATTTTCGCCTCACCGCGCCCGACCGTTTGCGCGCAATCCTTGCTGAACTGCCTAAGCAAATCGATCGCGCAGGAGTTTTCCTTGCCGGTTGCGCAACAGTCGAAGACCGCGACGCGCTGAGACGAATCTGCCTTGAGATCTGGCCGAAAGCGAAAATCGTGACCGGCAGCGATCGCCATTCAGGCCTCGCAGCGGCGCTCGATCGTTGTGACGGTATCGTCGTCAACGCCGGAAGTGGATCATCGGTAACGGGCCGCCGCGGCGACAAGATCGAGCGAGCCGGCGGATGGGGCCACATTTTAGGCGACGCCGGCGGCGGTTATTCCCTTTCCATGCAGGCGCTCCGGCTGATTTTGCGCGAACACGATTTGCGGCACGCCGAAATGGATTTCACCGCGAAGATCCTTCATGCGCTTTCGTTGAACAACCTTGATGAACTTGTTCGCTGGGTTCAAGCGGCAAGCAAAATGGATATCGCCCTGCTCGCTCCGGTTGTATTTGAGGCTGCCGCGGCCGGCGATGCGCGCATGATGGAGATCATTGAAGAAGGCGCGCGCGTGCTATGCGAATACACCGAAGGGGTCGCTGACCGCCTGCATCTGCTCGCACCAAAAGTCGTCCTCATCGGTGGCCTTTTTTATCGCGACTCAATCTACACGCATGCGTTTCGCCGGCGGCTGAAGAAGAATCTTCCGGATGCTCGCGTAACAACTGCCGAACGCGCGCCTGAGCTCGGCGCTGTATGGCTCGCAGCAGAAGCGCACGACCATGCCACGTTTCAGCCGCAGCCCTTGCAACACGAGATCAATGGTTTGGCTGCCGCGTTGACCGAGCAACGCAATCCACGCTCACAAAATCTGGAAAAAATGGCCGCCCACGAGCTGGTTCAATTGTTTGTGGAGGAGGAGAAGTTTGTTCAAGAAGCTTTGCGGCGTGCCTCGGCGGATCTTGCCCGCGCAATTAAAACAGTGACGGAATCACTGCGAAACGGTGGTCGCTTATTTTATGTTGGCGCGGGGAGCAGCGGGCGCATTGGCGTTCTGGATGCCAGCGAAATCCCGCCCACTTTCGGCGCGCCGACGGACCTTGTGCAGGGAGTAATCGCGGGCGGACTCACAGCGTTGCATCGGAGTGTGGAAGGCGCAGAAGATGAAGAGAGCACCGGCGCATGTGCCTTGGATGAGCGCGGCCTGAAGCCTGCTGATGTGGTGCTTGGAATCACCGCCAGCGGCCGAACAGCTTTTGTGCGCGGCGCCCTCGCGCGGGCGAAGTCGTTAGGCGCGAAAACAATTTTGCTCACCTGCAATCCGCATTGTAGCCACCAGCCTGTGGCCGGTCCTGATAACGGCCCACAGGGCCGCGGCTACAGCGAGTTCGATCTGTTAATCACGCTTCCTGTCGGACCGGAAATTTTGGCTGGGTCCACGAGATTAAAAGCCGGGACCGCCACAAAGGTCGCGCTCAATATTATCAGCACGGGCGCGATGATCGGACTTGGCAAAGTGCGCGACAATCTCATGATCGATCTGCGCACTACGAGCACGAAATTGCGCGATCGCGCCGTGCGGATCGTGGCAGAAGTGACCCAGCGCGATTATGAATCCGCCCGCGGCTTGCTCGAGACGAACGACTGGAATTTGCGCGCAGCGCTGGACAAACCTTAAAAATTTTCTGTTCCGCATAAGCGCAACGGAAGTGGCTCGTGCGAAGATAGGTATGTTTAACCGAAAGGAACAAATCCTATGCTCTGGACAATATTCGTTATTCTGCTGGTGCTATGGCTGGTTGGATTAGTTAGCTCATACACGCTCGGCGGGTTCATTCACATCCTGCTCGTGATCGCGATTGTGGTGCTGATTATCCAACTGCTATCAGGTCGCCGGGCGTTATAGCATCGAGATACCGTCGAAGCGATGAAGCCGGCCGGAATTATCGGCATCGTTCTCATTGTTATCGGCATCATCGCTCTGGCGTATGGCGGGATCACGTACACCAAACGCGAAAAGGTGTTGGATCTTGGCCCACTTCAGGCGACAGCGGAAAAGCAAAAGACCATTCCGTTTCCCCCAGTGTTGGGCGGGATTTGTTTGGTCGGAGGAATCGTGCTGGTGATCGTCGGCAGCCGGAAAACCTGACACCGTTTTCCAAAGTTGTAGCCACCGGCCTGTGGCCGGTTCTTTCTCGCGCTGTTTTCAGGCGGAGCTACCAAAGACGGCCCGCAGGGCCGCGGCTACATGAACCTAGCCGCCGACTTTCAACACCGCAAAAGTCTTGCTGCCTTTGCGGTCAAGATAAAGAAGTACGCCGCGCTTCGGATCCGCCTTGTTCAACGCGTCGCGGAACGATTGCACGTTTGTCACAGGCTTGCCGTCCACCTCGGTAATCACATCTTCGCGTTCGATACCCTGAGCACCGGCGATGCTGTTTTCTTCAACGTCGGTGACAATTACCCCCTGTTGCGACGATAAATGGAGACGCTCCGCGACATCTTTCGTCAGTTCCTGCACCTGCAATCCAAATTTGCCGAGGTCGCTTGGTTTGGGTTCGCTCGGTTGGGCCGGTGGATTTGACGCGCGGGTGATGTCGTCTGGCAATTCGCCAGTCTTCACAGGCACCTTTATCGCCTGGCCTTTGCGCCAGACTGTCAGCTCGACGTTCTGACCGACTTTCTTTTTCAAAATTTCCTGCTGCAACTGTGAATCGGAGGTGATCGCACTCCCATCGACGTGCGTGATCACGTCGAATGGGCGCAGGTTGCTCTTCGAGGCCGGAGCGTCCGCTTCGATGGTGCGAACCACCACGCCTTTGTCTGCGCCTTTAAACAAATCGCGGATCGACGGATCATCGCCCAGCGTTTCGATCCGAATCCCCAGCCAGGGTCGCACGATCTTGTGGCCGGCGATGAGTTCGCCGCCGATGTCTCTGGCCATGTTGATCGGAATCGCAAAGCCCAGCCCGCGATTCATTCCATTGATCAGCGTGTTCATGCCGATCACTTTTCCGTCGATATCGCACAGCGGCCCGCCGCTATTTCCGGGATTAATCGACGCATCGGTCTGCAAGTAATCCGCGATGGAGTAGCCGCCCGACTGCAGTAATTTGCTCCGGCCCTTGCCGCTGATCACGCCATAAGTAAACGTGTAATCGAGCTTGAATGGCGCGCCGATCGCGAACGCAAATTGTCCGACGCGCACTGCATCGCTGTCACCGAGTTGGACTACAGGCAAATCTTTTCCCTCGATTTTCACGACCGCAATGTCCGTCCTCTCGTCCGCGCCGACCACTCGGCCCGGAAATTCGCGGCCATCCTGTAATTTCACGTCGATTTTGTCCGCGTCTTCGATGACGTGAACGTTCGTGAGGATGTAGCCATCGGGCCGCACAATGAAGCCGGAGCCTTCACTTTGAACCGCTCGCGGCGTGCCGGGATTCTTGCGTGACCGGTTTTCGTCCGGCGGCCCTTGAAAAAACAGATCGTCGAGTGGCGAAGTCTCGCTGACTTCACTTTTCTTGGACGTCTCAATGATGACAACGCCCGGCGCAACGGTTTCGAACACTTTTGCGAAAGCGTTATTTAATTGATGAACGACGTCCTTGCCTGCTTCAGCTGCAGATGGATTCAGCGGACCGGCTTCATTCGACACAACCTCCGGTTGCGCCGCAAACGAAGTACTGAACGCAAGACAAAGTGCGAAAATGGACAAACGCATAAGTTGGAATTTTGACAGTGGCCAACATGCAACGTTCAACCCGCTCCGTCCAATAGCGGTTCGCCCCGGCAAAACGGTCGTCTGGCCGCCCGATTCAAAGACGGATTCGCAGTTCCATGGTAGCCGTGCCAGATTCCTTGACGAGAATCGTATGATTGGCGGCCCAGCCATCCAGATGCGCATCTTTCACCGGCGATTTATCTTACGAGCGGGCGTTGCAGCCCTGATCTTGATTGGTTTGTGGATAATCGCCATCGGGCCGGAACCTCCTTCGCACATTGCCATTTCTCCCGACGAATTGGTGCGAGCCGTCACGATTCAGCGCGAACCCCT
>DASXOI010000019.1:0-1597 GCA_036494375.1 Candidatus Udaeobacter sp. | reverse complement strand
TTGCATTGCCGCCATCCTGACAACGGAGCCACCGCCTTTATCCGGCGTGTTGCCGGATGTTCCCCTCAAACTCGAATCCATTCTGCAAAAGGCTTTGCGCAAAAACAGTGACGAACGTTACCAGACAACTAAAGAGATGCTTGCCGACCTGCGCATTCTTAAGAGCGGACTGGAAGCAGATAGCTCCTCGCCGCAGATCAGAGCACGTGCCGAATCCATTGTCAGCAAAGTCAAACGTCACAAGCGCCGCGTGTTACTTACTCTCGCGGCGGCGCTACTGGCAATCGCTGCGGTTATCTATTCTTTTTTCTTTGTCGCTCAGGCGCCATTACCAAATGAAAAATCGATCGCTGTTCTGCCATTTGAAAACCTGAGCGAAGATAAATCCAACGCCTACTTCGCGGACGGGATCCAGGACGAAATTCTGACCCGGCTCTCAAAGATTGCAGATCTTAAAGTGATCTCGCGCACGTCGACGCAGCGTTACAAGAAAACGCATCAAAAGCCTTCTGAGATTGCGAAACAACTCGGCGTCGCCAATCTCCTCGAAGGCAGCGTCCAGAAAACAAACGATCAGGTGCGCGTGAATGTGCAACTGATCAGAGCTGCGAGCGATTCGCATCTCTGGGCAGACACGTTTGATCGTAGATTAATCGACATCTTTTCCGTCGAAAGTGAGGTGGCCAAGGCCATTGCCGATAAGTTACGAGCAAAACTTACCGGTCAGGAAGAGGAAGTCATTGCAGCCAGGCCGACGAACAATCCTCAGGCCTACGACGCTTATCTGCGTGGTCTGGCTTACACACTGAAAACGGGTAACTCACCTGCTAACACGCTTGGCGCACAGAAATATCTCAAAGAAGCCGTGCGGTTAGATCCCAAGTATGCTCTAGCATGGGCGCTCCTTTCGTACGTTGATGCGCTCGGCTATCTGACCCTAACTCTTCAACCAACAGCCGCTCTCCGCGAAGAGACCGGGCAAGCAGCTGAAACAGCGCTCACTCTTCAGCCCAATCTCGGTGAAGCCATACTGGCAAGGGGATATTACTACTATGCCTGCCTAAAAGATTACGACGCCGCGGTGCGTTACTTCGAGCAGGCACGACAGTTCCTGCCGAATAACAGCCAGATTCCTGAATCGCTGGCTTATGTCGCGCGGCGGCGAGGTCAGTGGGAGCAGAGCGAGTCCTGTTTCAACCAAGCTGAGAGACTCGACCCGCGGAACGCGTCCCTGCTTACGCAGCATGCTCAATCCTATATGATATGTCGCCGTTTCTCTGAGGCGCTGCGACAATTTGATCAGGTGCTCAATATTCTCCCGGATGATGTCGATACCCTTGCGCAGCAGGCAGGGATTGCACAAGCACAAGGCGACCTTATGCGCGCTGGTGCGCTTCTCGCTCCACTGAATCCGCCTGCCGACGACACGGGCGCGCTCGAGATACAAGTTTACCAGGCGATCCTGGAACGTCGACCTGCCGAGATGATCGCCCGGCTACAGGAGATACTGAAAAATCCTGATCCAGCATTGGGTTACAACAACGGCGAACTGCGCTTTTGGTTAGGCTGGGCACAACAAGTAGCTGGCGACCATACC
>DASXOI010000018.1:0-2555 GCA_036494375.1 Candidatus Udaeobacter sp. | reverse complement strand
CCGCGAATCAGTTCCTCGCTGATCAAGCCTACAGAATCGTTGTTTCCAGCGGGCATTAGCTGCGGGATTCCTTTTTCATCGTTCTGTGTGCGTGAGACCTCCAGCAGATCGCCGCAATCGGCGTATGCGACGCGAAATTCCACGTCACCACTGGTCAATGCAACTTCGTTAACCGGTTCGCCATTGCGCTCGCGCAGGTCGACGTCGATATGTCGCGTCGACGCTCCGGTGAATTGCAACTCACCTGGAGATTTCACTTGTTCGGTGCGCCAATTCAATTGTGCTCCAAGCCAGCCTGCAAACAATATGGCGGTGGATCTGAACCCGGGCGCAAAATCGATTTGCACCTTACTGATCTTGGCAAGACGATGATGCGAAGCAGGATGGTCGAAGAATTGTGCCAGCGCGAAGCGAAGGTTGTCCAGTCGCGTCCAATTCAAGTCGCAAAGCACAATTCGCTGGTTGGCCTCCTTATGCATCAACTCGAGTAAACGTGTTTGTGAGCGAAAATCGCTCCAGCCGTGGCTGTCATAGATCACGCGATCAACCCAGGTCCACAGCTGCGGGTCGATTGGCTCGCGGAATTCTTCCTGCCACCAAAGATAAAGAGGCAGATCCGAATCCAGATTGGAGAGGATGATGCTCGGTAGTTGTGTGGCGCATCCGCCTTTGAGCAGGAATGAAATCTGTTCGGAGCAAACTTGTTTGTTCCCGGCACTGCTCACGTGACAATGCGCACTGATCCAGGCGTCCACGCGATTTTCTCCGGAGCGGCAATCCGCTTCAGTGACAATCGCGCGACAGGCATGATTTTCGGTAATCTTCGCCATCAGCTGCGTGTTGTTGTTGAGGGAACCCGGTTGTTCGCTGTAGACGGCAAGATTCATAAGCGATGCGCGAGTCATTGCGCCTTCGCCTTCTTGCCAGAGCTTTTTCAGCTCCTGCTCAACCTTTCCGAGATCGACCGGAGTGCCTAACGAGTACGTTTCAGCAGTCGCAGGCATAGCGGGTTTTATAATCTTCTCCACGCGCGGCCGTCGCGAGCGAGCAAATCATCGGCAGCTTCAGGTCCCCACGATCCGGCGGCATAAAAGCATAACTCCGGCGCATCTTTCTTTGCGTGCCACGCTTCCTCGATTGGATCGATGAAAGCCCAGGCCTGCTCCACCTCGTCCGCGCGGGCAAAGAGCGTGGCGTCGCCGCTCATCGCATCGAGCAGCAAACGTTCGTAAGCTTCCGGGCTTGGTTTGCCGAAGGATGTTCCGTAATGAAAATCCATCTTAACCGGCTCAATGCGAAAGCTTGTGCCCGGTACCTTGGCGTGAATCCGCAATGAGATTCCTTCATCGGGTTGAATGCGAATCACGAGCACGTTGAGGTCCCGCAGGTCTTTATTGAACAGCACCGCCGGCGCTTTTTTGAAGTGAATGGAAATCTCAGTTGCCGATTTCGGAAGCCGTTTGCCCACTCGCATGTACACGGGCACGTCGGCCCAGCGCCAATTGTCGATGAACAAACGCAACGCGACAAACGTCTCCGTCTGCGAATCGGGATTTACGTTTTGTTCCTGACGGTAACCAAGGACCGGCTCGCCGTGAATAGCGCCTTTCGTGTATTGGCCACGCACAACATTGGCCGCGATTTCGCTGCGCGACCAGCGATGCAGTGAGCGCACGACTTTCACCTTTTCATCGCGAATACTGTCGGCGCCCAGGTCAGTAGGCGGCTCCATCGCCACGAGACACAGGAGTTGGATCAGATGATTTTGCACCATGTCGCGCAATGCGCCTGCGTCTTCATAATAACCGGCCCGAGTGCCGACCCCGAGTGTTTCCGCCGCTGTAATCTGCACGTTGTCGATGTAGTGCGTGTTCCACAGCGGAGAGAAGATCGCGTTGGCAAATCGGAGGACCAGAATGTTCTGCGCCGTTTCCTTGCCGAGGAAATGGTCGATCCGGTAGGTCTGCTCTTCTGTGAAGGAATTGCGCACGATGCGATTGAGCTCGCGCGCTGAGGCGAGATCAGTGCCGAACGGTTTTTCGATTATGACGCGTGCCCAGCTTCCCTTGCAGGTCTGGTTCAGGCCTGCGGTTTTCAGGTTCTTGAGAATGGATTCGAACTGGTCGGGACCGGCTGCCAGATAAAAGAGACGGTTGCCGCGCGTGCCATGGCTTTCGTCGAGATCCTTAAGACGTTTGGCCAGCCGCTTGTAACCAGCTTCATCACCAAATTCGCTCCGGTGATAAAAAATAGATTGCGCAAACGCGTTCCAGATTTCGTCGCGCACAGGCTGACGCGAATACTTGCGTGTGGATTCTTCAATGTCACCCCGGAATTCGTCGTCACTTTTGTCGCGTCGAGCGAATCGTACGATGACTACGCCCGGCGGCAGTTCGCCGTCAGCCGCCAGGTTATATAGCGCCGGGACAAGTTTGCGATGGGTAAGATCACCCGTAGCACCGAAGATCACGATGCTGCAAGGCTGCGGCACCGGCCGCGCCGATAATCCTTCACGCAGTGGGTTAGGCTCCGGTTGATCAGCCGCGCGATTCATT
>DASXOI010000017.1:0-2143 GCA_036494375.1 Candidatus Udaeobacter sp. | reverse complement strand
GGCGGGCAGGCAGTGCGCTCCCCGGAAGTCGCAGCGCGATCTTGTTGAACTTGTGCATCCATTCGGTTTAACTGATCGAAATGTCACTCGTTTTTAAGACGATTCAGACTGAAGGAATCGCTGAGCTTTCTTATCTCGTCGGCGACGATGACGAAGGGGTGGCGGCAGTCTTTGATCCGAGAGCTGATTGCGACGTTTACATTGACGCGGCGCGGCACGCTGGCGTCATTATCACGCACATTTTCGAAACCCATATTCATGCCGATCTGGTCAGTGGCTCGCGCGAACTGTGCGCGCGATTGGAAACGGCAAAGATTTACGCCAGCGGCGAAGGCGGCGCAGAGTACGGTTTTAACCCAGAGAAAATCAAAGATGGCGACCTATTCACATTCGGCGACGTGATCGTAACGGCGCGCCACACGCCGGGACACACGCCGGAGCACATGTCGTATTTGCTGTCCGAGGCGGATCATCCTGAAGAGCCGTGGGCGGTTCTGACGGGGGATTCGCTTTTTGTGTCGTCCGCCGGACGGCCCGACTTGTTAGGCGAGAAATTCACGAGGCAACTCGCCGAACAACAGTTCCACACGTTGCACGATTTTTACCTGAACCTGCCGGATCACGTGATGATTTATCCCAATCACGGCGCCGGTTCGCCTTGCGGGGCGGACATCGGCGCGCGGTTGAGCAGCACCATCGGCTACGAAAGAAAATTTAATAATTTTTTGCAGTTCACTGACGCGAAAACCTTCACAGACTTTGCAATTAAAACGGCACCTCCGGTGCCCAGGTACTATCCGCTGATGAAAAAGGTGAATGCGGAAGGGCCTAAGGTCCTTGGAAGTCTTCCACGCGTTCCCGGTCTTTCTCCCAAGGCTTTCAAAGACTCAATCGACAAGAAGGCTGGCGTCCTTGTTGATGTGCGCAACATGCTGGCGTTTGGCGGCGGTCACATTGCCGGCGCGCTTAACATTGCCGGCACACCGATTCTCTCTATTTGGGCCGGCTGGCTGCTGGATCCAGAAAAGCCGATTCTTCTTGTGCTGGAGGAAGATGACGACCTCGAGAAAATCCTCCGCTTATTCGTTCGCACCGGCTTCACAAAATTCGCCGGTTATTTGATCAGCGGGATGAAAGCATGGCACGCAGCAGGGTTTCCGCTCGAAAGAGTTGGGCAAATGAGCGTGCACGAGCTGAATGAACGCAAGTCCTCGTTGCAGGTTCTCGATGTGCGGTCGCCCGGTGAATGGAAGAAAGGGCATGTTCCCGGCGCCCATCACATTTTTGTACCCGAACTTGGCAATCGGGTGGGGGAGCTTGATCGTAACAAACCGACGGCGATTTATTGCGGCAGTGGTTATCGCGCCAGCATCGCCACAAGCATTTTGAAGCAGCAGGGTTTCACTGATCTTTGGAATGTTCCCGGCAGCTGGGAAGCGTGGAAAAAGGCGAAGCTGCCAGTTGATGGAGCGGACGGCGAATGAGAGTGCTAGCCGGAGCGCGTCAAGGAGTGATGGCTTGCCAGCCGTCATGTTTCGACGGCTGCCCCGGCCTTCGCCGAGGCTACGGCGGGCAGGCAAGCCGTCGTTCCTTGTGTTGAGCAAATGAACGGATCGACAACTACCGCTATTCCACGCCGCTCGTTCGGGGAAACCATGCGCGCCGATGTGTGGTGGCTTCAACCATTGCTGGTCTTTCTAGGCTTATCCACTTTCATCATCTATTCCACGTGGGCGGCGTTTCAGGGAAAAAATTATTTCTCAGGCAATTACATTTCGCCGTTCTATTCGCCGGAACTGTTTGGCGGTTCGCCCCATAGTTGGTTTGGACCTAAACCGGGCTGGTGGCCGCAGTGGCTTCTATTTTCGCCGGCGCTTTTAGTTCTTTGGGCACCGGGTGGCTTCCGGCTCACCTGTTATTATTATCGTGGCGCTTATTACAAAGCGTTCTGGGCCGATCCGCCGGCCTGCACGGTTGGCGAACCACGCAAAAGTTACTGGGGCGAGCGTTCATTCCCGCTCATCATGCAAAACGTGCATCGCTATTTTCTCTATGTGGCGCTCTTGTTCATTTTGATCCTGGCATATGACGTTTGGAAGGCGCTTTGGTTTGTCGATCCGGTGACGGGCAGAAGTTCATTCGG
>DASXOI010000016.1:0-2072 GCA_036494375.1 Candidatus Udaeobacter sp. | reverse complement strand
CGTTTGCCTCAAGGCGCGACGTTCCTCGCGCAGACTGCAATCAAGATCGCGAATGCGCTACGCGAATCGACATCCATCTGGCAGCGGGCGAAGCGGCGTGCTCTCGCGGCGAATCGGCGACCATAAGAACGTCCATTGTTGATCATTCAACGTCAATTCCATCACGAAAAACAGGAATGGCGGAAGGGGTGGGATTCGAACCCACGGTGGGTTTCCCCACGCTCGATTTCGAGTCGAGTGCCTTAAACCGGACTCAGCCACCCTTCCTGGAGGCAGCGGAAAACGCCGAACGTCGAACGTCGAATATCCAACATCGAATGCAACTGTGTTCGAGATTGGGCGTTGGACGTTCAGCGTTTTCTTCAGCGCATCGCCTAGCTTGCCGCGACCCGTCTGGCAGACACGATTGTCTGCCCCACGAAGCTAAAAAATGTTACAATTAAAGGCTTGCCATGACTGACGAGCTGACTGCATCTTGTATGTCCACACGGACAGCCACGCTATTACTTGTTGTTGACCGGTATTCACAGGTTCTTCGCGCCGCTGTTCACTAGTATTCCCAGCTTATTCCGAAACCTCAACCCCTCTCATACCGCGATGATCCAACTCAAACCCGGAATTCCACCCGCGTCACTGCATAAACCGACAAACTCGGCCTCACGTCGAAAAAACAGAATGGAAAAGAAGAAGAATGGCGGCCTGCGCTTCAAACGTGTGTTTAGCGATGCTGCCGTCGCGCCATTTGATCAGATGGAATGGGAACGACGCACAGCGGAAATCACCGATGACGGCGGGAAGGTCATTTTCAAGCAGGAAAACATAGAGGTCCCGAAGAATTGGAGCCCTCTTGCCACGAAAATCGCCGTGTCGAAGTATTTCTACGGTGACATTGCTAACGGCACCGATCCATACAAGGGCGGAAGAGAAACTTCGGTGCGACAGTTAATTCATCGGGTCACGCGCACCCTCACCGACTGTGGAATTAGGGATAATTATTTCGCAGATGCGGAAGCTGCCGAAATTTTTTATGATGAGCTGACCTGGCTGTGCTTGAACCAGCACGGCGCGTTCAATTCGCCGGTTTGGTTCAACGTTGGGTTGTATCATCAATACGGCATCGGCAAAGGCGCGGGCGCGGGAAATTATTTTTACAATCGCACGACTGGCAAGGCGGAACGCGCGGCTTCGCAATATGAGTACCCACAGGGCAGCGCCTGCTTCATCCAGAACGTGGGTGACACGATGGAGGACATCATGCGCCTGGCGATGAGCGAAGCGATGCTGTTCAAGTACGGCAGCGGCACTGGGACGGATCTATCGTCGCTGCGATCGACGCGGGAAAAATTGAGCGGTGGCGGCAAACCGAGCGGGCCGCTCTCGTTTCTGAAAGTTTACGATCAGATTGCAAACGTGGTGAAGAGCGGCGGAAAGACGCGGCGCGCCGCCAAAATGAATACGCTTAAGGATTGGCATCCGGACATCGAAGAATTCATCGACGCTAAACAGAAGGAAGAAAAGAAAGCGTGGGCCCTGATCGAGCACGGTTACGACGGCAGTTACAACGGCGACGCCTACGGTTCGGTGATGTATCAGAATGAAAATGTCAGCGTTCGGGTAAGCGACGAGTTCATGGACGCGGCGCTGGAGGGCCGCGAATGGTGGACGCGCCGGGTAACCGACGGCAAACCGTGCGAAAAAAAGAATGCGCGCGCGCTATTGCGCAAAATTGCCGAGGGCACCTGGATCTGCGGCGATCCGGGCATGCAATTCGACACCACCATCCACAAGTGGCATACCTGCAAAGGCACCGACCGGCAAAATTCTACGAATCCCTGCAGCGAGTACCTCTTCCTCGATAACACAGCCTGCAATCTCGCTTCGCTGAACTTGATGAAGTTCAAAACCGCTGACGGGGATTTTGATGTCGAGCGGTTCAAGGCGGCGGTGCGGATTTTCATCACCGCGCAGGAAATCATCGTCGATAACGCCAGTTACCCCATCAAGGAAATCGCGGAGAACTCGCACATCTTCCGGACGCTCGGACTCGGTTACGCAAATCTGGGCTCGCTGAT
>DASXOI010000015.1:0-10616 GCA_036494375.1 Candidatus Udaeobacter sp. | reverse complement strand
CGAACTCTCGCGGAAATTTCTCCGCCTGATCTTGAAGGTATGTGGCTGCTGCCAAAGCAGGGGTCAGTGGCGTGCGCAGTTCATGACTGAGCGCTGCCAGAAAATCGTCCTTCGCCTTGCTTGCTTTTTGTGCAGCAATTTTTTCCGCTTCAAACTCTCGGATGCGTATTTGGTCGGTGATGTCGCGGGTGACTTTGGAGAAACCGCGAATTTCACCGGCATCGTCACGAAGGACAGTAATGACAACCTCCGCTTCGAAGGTTGATCCGTCTTTTCGGACTCGCAGACCCTGATCGCGAATGGATCCGCGACGGCCCGCTTCGCGCAGATTGCGTTGCGGTTTGCCGGCGGCAACGTCGTCTGCTGTATAAAAAGAAGCGAAGTTTTTTCCGACGATTTCGTCCGCGGAGTAACCTTTGATTTTTTCCGCGCCCGTATTCCAGGTGATCACGTTGCCATTTGGATCCAACAGGTAAATGGCGTACTCCTCGACGCTATCCACCAAAATGTGGAATTGTTCGACGGTCTCGTGCAGTGCGGCGCTGCTGGGCAACTTCTTAGACATCGGCTGCGACGGCAAGTCTCCATTACGATTCGAAGCTTTGCTCTGATGTGGTTCCCTCCGCACAAAAATAATTTATTGAAGAAGGCCCCCGCTGCGCAAATGGCAGCTTCAGGCATTCGCCGGCGCATTTCGATCTAATCCTGTAGCCACGGCCCTGTGGGCCGTCTTACGCGCGCCGCGTCCGTGCACGCCCTTTGTCAATCGCAAGCGGCACGGAGGAGACGCTGGTCTAAAAATCAGGTGCGGTCGATGTAAACGATTTCTCCCTGATAGCGCCAAGCCTCTACCGAACTAGCGAGACCGGCACGCCCAGGATTTTCACGGATGTAATTCCATTTTTGCGAATAGCTTTCATCACTGCGCAAGACATGATCAAAAAATCCTTCCTCCCAAACCTGTGTCTTGGCCGGGGACAATTTCGCGGCCTTTGCCAAAGCCTGTTTTAGCGCTCCGACCCAGCGTCCCAATCTGAAGTCGTGGCCTCCACGAATAAATAGTTGAACATGATCAGGCATGATCTCATAACGGCCAACAGCGATGTGAAATTGCGCTCGGCACTCTGCGCAAAAGAAATAAACGCTTTATGGACATCGTCACACGCGAGAAATCTTGTTCGCTGATGTGTGCAGAATGTGACGAAATACAGAGGACTAGTATCAAAAAGTCGATTAAGACGCGGCGGTCGTTGCTTAAATTTTATGTTCACATCAGCGTTGTAGCCACGGCCCTGGGCCGTCCAATCTGAAGAGATTATATCTAGCCGCCATTACCGGCCAAAGTCCGGTGGCTACAGGTTCGTGGCTACTACCGGAGTCTTCCTCTTTTCTTTCCTTTCCTTCTGTCCTCTGGAAGAAGATTTAGATTTAGAGGAAGAGCGTCGTCGACGGTGTTTGCGGGAAACTTTCGCAGGCGGGTTATCCGAAAGGGCGAGGGCGCGAGCAAGGTCTGCCTCGTCTGTCAGGTCGAGACGCAGCGGAGTAATTGATACCCAACCGTGCTCAACTGCCCAGCGATCCGTCCCTTCCGCAGCGCCTTCAAGGGGCGTGACTGTGAACCAAAAAATCGGCCGCCCGGCTGGATCCTTGTCGGGAACAACTTTGCCGTCGTAATGCCGCACAGACTGCCGTGTCCAACGGATGCCCTTGGGCTTCTCCGGCAGATTTACATTTACCAGCGAAAGCGTTTTGATCGGCAACAGCAATTCGAACACACGCACAACGTACGATTCGAGCGTAGTGAAATCGGGTTCGCGACTGTCGCTGACGTTTGTGCTGAACGCGATGCCGCGCGAGCCCAGCAACGCTGCCTGCTTCGCCGCTGCGAGCGTGCCGGAATGCCAGCACGAGTTGCCCAGGTTTAACCCAAGATTGATTCCCGAAAGAACGATATCGACATGGCCCCAGCGATGCATGCCGAGGGCAACGCAATCGGCTGGCGTGCCGTTGACGCGATGCGCTTCGAAGCTGTCGAGGTGAACACGCTTAAGGCGCAATGGTCGCGATGCGGTGATCGCATGTCCCATTGAAGATTGTTCCACATCGGGCGCGACGATGCGCACCTCTCCGAATCGCTTTGCTGCTTTCGCCAGCGCCAGGATTCCCGGACTGTAAATACCATCATCGTTCGAAATTAGAATCCGCATGTTCACGAACAAAACGCGTATGCGAGTGGTTTTGCCCGATTAGGTGGTAACAATGCTTCAAGTAACGAGCAAATCATGCGAGTGCTGTTGATTCATAACCCCAAAGCGGGAGACCGTAAACACAGCAAAAAACAATTGATGGCGAGCCTGACCAGGTGCGGGCATCAGGCGTTCTATCAATCGGTGAAGGACCGCGGCTGGAAAAAGGCATTCAAAAAACCAGTGGATCTCGTTATCGCAGCGGGAGGGGACGGCACGGTGCACAAAACTGCGTGGCAACTCCTCGACAGCGGAATTCCGCTGGCGATTTTGCCGCTCGGGACGGCGAACAATCTGGCGCGCAGCCTCGGTTTCACAGGATCGGTTAACGAAATTCTTCAATCGCTTCACTGCGGAAAAAGCCAGCCGTTCGACATTGGTGTGGCGCACAATGGATCGCAGATCGATTACTTTTTCGAAGCTGCGGGCGGCGGGCTGTTCGCGGACTACTTTCCCGCGGCAAAAGCGAACGAAAAAAAAGATGCTTCGCCGGAGGAAGAACTGAATGCACACCTATCGCTTCTGCGTGAGGCGTCGCTCCACTATGGGACGCGCCAGTGGAAGATGAGCGTCGATGGAAAAGATATGGCCGGTCGCTACATCCTTTGGGGAGCGATGAATATCCGTTCGGCTGGCCCGGGTCTACATCTCGCTCCGAAAGCGAAAACAGACGATGGTCAGCTGGACTTTGTCGCGGTGCGCGAACATGAGCGGGACGATTTCATTAAGTATGTCGATGCGCACTTGGCCGGAGAAAAGAAGCAGGTCCCGCTAACGCCGCACAAATTTCGCGAGCTCAAAATTACGTCGCCGCTTGGCGCGATGCATCTTGATGGCGAACCGTGGCCAACGAAACAAACGAAAACGAAAAATCGACGTCCAATTGAGATCACAGTCAGACCCGCTGCGCTGATGATTTGGAAGCCTGTGCTCCAATCATAAAATTATTTCAACTGCAGCGGCGCTCTGTGAACGGAGTCTGTTTTGGAGGACGCTCCGCGAACCGGCTAATCAAGGAGGGACGGCCTTTCTGGCCGTCCATTGGCGCTCGATGGCTGGGAAGCCGCCGTTCCTGTATCAGCAAAACACCGATAGCATTTTCGGGTCTTTTCTGAAAATCTTCGCAAGCCTTCCCGCGCGATTTGATTTCTACAAATCCATGGCGAAGAAGGTACTGATTACGGGAGGGGCAGGTTTTGTCGGGTCGCATCTGGCTGATGACCTGCTCCAAAGTGGTTACGAGGTTCGGGCGCTGGATAATCTAGCGCCGCAAGTGCATGGCGCACGTCCGCGCAGGCCGGCGTATCTCGCGCGTGACGTGGAATTCATCCGCGGCGACGTCCGCGATGCCGAGGCAATATCTCGCGCGCTTGAGAACGTCGACGCCGTTTTCCATCTCGCTGCCGTCGTTGGAGTGGGTCAAAGCATGTACGAGATTGCCAATTACACCAGCGCCAACGGCCAGGGCACTGCCGTTCTGCTGGAAGCGCTCGCACAACGACCAGTCCAACGGCTCGTAGTCGCTTCAAGCATGAGTATCTATGGCGAGGGACTTTATCGTGCTCGCGATGGGTCGTTAGTTGAAGGTCGCGAACGCACACCGGAGCAACTGCGCGCGCACGACTGGGAAGTGCGCGATGGCAACGGTGAAATTTTGATCCCGGTGCCCACGCCGGAATCAAAATGTCCGGCGCTGCCTTCGGTTTACGCTATTTGCAAATTTCATCAGGAGCGTCTGTGCATGACGGTGGGCCGCGCCTACGGCATCGACACTGTTGCGTTGCGCTTCTTTAATATCTTCGGCACGCGGCAGGCACTTTCGAACCCGTACACAGGTGTGCTGGCGATTTTTGCTTCGCGATTCCTGAATAACAATCCGCCGCTTGTTAATGAGGACGGCAAACAGCGGCGCGATTTCGTTCACGTGCGCGACGTTGCGCAGGCCTGTCGTCTCGCGCTCGAAGTTCCCGCAGCCGCCGGCGAAGTGTTCAACATTGGTAGCGGCCGAAATTACTCGATCCTCGATATCGCAGGTCAAATGGCGTGTGCCCTTGGAAAGGAGGAAATCGAGCCCGAAATCGTAGGGAAATGTCGCGTTGGTGATATCCGCAATTGTTTCGCAGATATTTCGCATGCGCAAAAAATTCTCGGCTACAAACCGCGAGTCACTCTTGAACAAGGTCTGGCCGAATTGGCTGATTGGCTTGAAGGACAAATTGCGGTCGATCGAATGGACGACGCGGTTCATGAACTCAGCCTCCGAGGATTGGCGGTATGAAAAATCGGAGCCGTCCCGTGTTGGGAATTCTCGAATGGCTACGTCCCGGCGAGGAGGAACGCGCAGAGCGTTTACTTGTAGATCTTAAAACAATCGGCGTCACAGAGCTGCGCACGGGAATTTCATGGGCGGACTGGCACACGCCGGGCGGTGAGAAGTGGTACGATTGGCTGCTGCCGCGGCTCGCGCGCGAACTCAACGTCCTTCCCTGCTTTCATTATACACCCCCATGTCTTGGCATCGCTCCAAGTGAGTGCTCGCCGCCACGCAATCCGAAGCAGTACGCGGATTTTCTGGACGTCTTCATCAGTCGCTTCGGAGAATTTTTCGAATGGGTCGAGCTTTGGAACAAACCGCGGAGTCCGCTGGAATGGAATACGACGCTTGATCCGCACTGGCTGATTTTTTGCGAGATGGTCGGCGGCGCGGCTCACTGGGCGCGGCAGCGTGGCAAAAAAACCGTGCTCGGCGCCAGTGGACCGATGGACGCGCAATGGGTCGGACTCATGTGCGAACGCGGTGTGATGCAATACATCGACGCGGTCGGCATTCACGGTTTTCCTGGCACGTTCGAATTCTGGTGGGATGGCTGGAACGCCAAGGTTGCCCGCGTGCGCAAAGTGCTTTTGCAGCATCGCTCGAATGCGGACATCTGGATTACTGAGACAGGCTACTCGACTTGGCGACACGATGAGCGCGGGCAGATCGCTGCCTTTCTGGATGTCATGCGCGCGCCGGCCGAGCGCGTGTATTGGTACAGTGCGCATGATCTCGAGACTCCCCAAATCTCAGACGACAACAAATTCTATAGCGACGAGCGCGAACATCATTTCGGGCTGCGTCGCAACGACGGCTCCGAGAAATTGCTGTTTCGTTTGCTGACGCAGGGCGGAGTCGATGCAGTCGAAAATTCCGCCTGGCTGGGTCGAAGCAATCCCGCGAGGACGGGACGGACAGGCAAACGGCCTGTGGTAATCACAGGCGGCTGCGGATTTATCGGATGTAATCTCGCGCACGCGCTCTGCTCACAAGACCAGCCGGTTATTCTCTACGACAATCTCTCGCGTCCTGGTGTCGACCAAAACGCCGAGTGGCTGCGCGAGGAGCATGGCGACCTGGTGCAGCTCGAAGTGGCGGACACTCGCGATGCGCAAACTCTGGCGCGCTGTATCGAGCAAGCTGCGGCCGTCTTTCATTTTGCCGCGCAAGTTGCAGTGACGAGCAGCCTCAAGGCGCCGATTTACGATTTCGATGTCAACGCTCGCGCGACATTAAATTTACTCGAAGCCGTGCGCGAGCTGCGCAATCCGCCGCCGGTCATTTTCACGTCGACAAACAAAGTCTACGGCAGCTTGGAAGACGTTGATCTTCATCTCAACGGCGACCGTTATGAACCAGTCGAGCACGAGATTCGCGCCTGCGGAATCGGCGAGGATCAGCGGCTGGATTTCTACAGTCCATATGGCTGCTCTAAAGGCGCCGCTGATCAATACATTCTCGATTACGCGCGCACGTTCGGGTTGCCGGCTGTGGTGTTCCGAATGAGTTGCATATATGGGCTGCATCAATTCGGGACGGAAGATCAGGGCTGGGTCGCGCATTTTCTAATCAACGCTCTCGAGCAACGTCGGATCACTCTTTACGGCGATGGCAAACAGGTGCGCGACATCTTGTTCATTGACGATCTGATCGAAGCGCTGTTGCTCGCTCGCAGAAATATCCGGACACTTTCCGGCCAGGTCTTTAACATTGGCGGTGGAGTAGGAAACACGACCAGTCTTCGCGAGCTGCTCACGTTGATCGGCGAACTGCACGAGAGCAAACCAGGCATCAACTTCGCCCATTGGCGCCCCGGCGATCAACGCTACTACGTCACCAATTTCTCGAAGTTTCACACAGCGACGGGTTGGTTCCCTCGCGTGGGCAAAGTCGAAGGAGTGCGACGGCTTTACGATTGGCTACGTGAGGAACGCGTGCCGCGAGAAAGGATCGCTGTCGCGCAATGACCGGAAGCGTTCAGCCTCTGGGGAGCGCACGCGTCTCGCGTGCTGGTTTCGGCGTCGGGCCGAAACGAACTTTGCAAACAATGCGCGCTGCCCTCGTTAGGGCGCCGAAGCAGATCGACATCTTGGAAGGTGCGGTTCCAAAACCGAAACCAAACGAACTTCTCGTGCGAATTGAAGGCTGCGGCGTGTGCGCATCAAACATTCCGCCGTGGGAAGGCAAACCATGGTTCACTTATCCAATGGCTCCCGGCGCGCTCGGCCACGAAGCGTGGGGCCGTGTGGAAGAAACCGGCGATGCAGTTTCGGATTTCACGCAAGGCGATCGCGTCGCCATTCTTTCAAATCGCGCATATGCCGATTACGACGTCTGCGAATCTTCCTCTGTAGCAAAAATTCCGGCGTCGCTTAACGGCGCACCATTTCCCGGCGAACCGCTTGGCTGCGCGATGAACATTTTCAGTCGCAGCGGGATTAACAAAGACGACACTGTTGCGATCGTCGGCGTTGGTTTCCTCGGAGCGTTGCTGACGCAATTGGCAAGTGCGACGGGCGCACAGGTAATCGCCATCAGCCGCCGCGCATTTGCGCTGGATGTAGCAACGAAAATGGCTGCCACGCACACGGTATCTATCAATGACGATCCGATCGAGAACGTGAAAAGCCTAACGAATGGCAGGTTCTGCGATGTCGTGATCGAGTGCACTGGCAAACAGGCGCCACTCGATGTGGCCGGCGAGATCACGCGTGAGCGCGGCCGGCTGGTGATCGCCGGTTATCACCAGGATGGGCCGCGTCAGATCAACATGCAGCTTTGGAACTGGCGCGGGTTGGACGTGATCAACGCACACGAACGCGATCCGCGCATTTATATTGATGGGATTCGACAGGCAGTCCGCGCCGTCGAAGCAGGTCTTCTGAATCCTGCGCCACTCTACACACATTTCTTTCCACTCGAACAGCTCGGCGACGCACTGAACACCGCGGCGCGGCGACCTGACGGTTTTGTGAAAGCGCTGATCACAACGTGAAAACCGACGCTACTGCTGCATTGGCTCGATTTGCCGGGGCCACCGCGCCACGGCCGCGACTCGGTTTTCTAGGACTTGGTTGGATCGGTCTCAATCGTCTCGCGGCCATCGCGCGTGCCGACGTGGCTGAAATTGTGGCCATTGCCGATCCGATGGAAGACACATTTTTTGCCGCGGCCGAGCACGCGCCCAAGGCACGTCGATTTACCCATCCTGAGCAACTTTTCGATGTCGCTCTGGACTTGGACGCAGTTGTCATCGCCACACCGAGCGCGCAACACACCGAGCAATGTATTGCTGCGCTGAACCGCGGACTGGCAGTCTTTTGCCAAAAGCCACTTGGCCGCAATGCCGCCGAAGTGTGCGAAGTGATTGACGCAGCGCGCTCGATAAACAGGCTTCTCGGCGTCGACCTTTCCTATCGCTACACCAGAGCGCTGCAGGAAATCCGGCAGCTCGTTAGGGGAAATCACCTCGGTGAGATTTTCAACGTCGATCTCGTTTTTCACAATGCATATGGTCCGCAAAAGCCGTGGTTTTATGATCGGGAGCAATCCGGCGGCGGTTGCGTTGTCGATCTTGGAATTCATCTCGTTGACGCCGCGTTGTGGATTCTCGATCAGCCAATTCTTAATGTAAGCAGCCGGCTTTTTCATAAGGGCGAACGGATCGATCAGTCCGATCCGGTTTGTGAAGATTACGCGATCGCGCGATTCGATCTCGCGAACGGCGCCGTGATCAATCTGAGTTGCTCGTGGCATCTGCATGCCGGACGTGATGCCGTTATCGAAGCGTCCTTCTACGGAAACAAGGGCGGCGCTGCGCTGCGCAATACTGACGGCTCGTTTTACGATTTTATCGCCGAATGCTTCAACGGCACGACGCGACAAGTTCTGGCCGAACCGCCGGACGAATGGTTTGGGCGCGCCGCAGTGGAATGGGCGCGGCGATTGGCGCTCGACCGCACGTTTGATTCCGACATCGAAAGAATGACCGAGGTCGCTACCGCGCTGGATGCAATTTATGAAAACGCAAACCTTTAGCGCCACGCCGCGCAGGATTTTGATGACCGTCGATCCAATCGGCGGCGTGTGGACGTATGCGCTCGAGCTTGCCCGCGCGCTCGAGGCGCACGGGGTTGAGATCGCGCTCGCCAGCATGGGCGCGCACCTCACGCCCGAGCAATATCAGCAAGTGCTCGCACGCAAAAATGTGCGGTTATTTGAAGGCGCGTACCGCCTCGAATGGATGGGCGATCCGTGGGACGATGTCGATCGTGCCGGCGATTGGCTGCTGAAAATCGCAGAGCGCTTTCACCCTGATCTAATCCATCTCAACGGCTATAGCCATGCCAGCCTGGCGTGGGACGCGCCGGTGCTGATCGTGGCACACTCGTGTGTATTGTCCTGGTGGCGCGCAGTAAAAAACGAGGAAGCACCCGTGCGTTACGATGAGTATCGCGTGCGCGTTTCCGCCGGTCTCGCAGCTGCAGATTTAGTTGTCGCGCCAAGCGCCGCAATGCGAGATGCGCTGGCGCTTCACTATGACGGACACGGGAGGTGCATCGTCATTTCGAATGGGCGCGATCCGCGAGGGTTCGTCTTCGGCGAAAAAGCGCCGTGTATTTTTTCGTGTGGCCGAATCTGGGACGAAGCGAAAAACCTGCGTCTCCTCGATCAGATTGCACCACACATTCCATGGCCGATAGCGCTCGCGGGCGATTGCCAGCATCCGGGAGGCTCTACAGTTGCGATGCAAAATGTGCGTTGCCTCGGAAAACTCGAACCACATGAAGTGGCGGGGCAATTGTCGCGTGCTGCGATTTTCGTTTTGCCGGCACGTTATGAGCCATTTGGTTTGTCCGCTCTGGAAGCCGGTTTGAGCGGCTGCGCGCTGGTCCTCGGCGATATTCCAAGTCTCCGCGAAACGTGGCATGACGCGGCCATTTTTGTGCCGCCCGATGATTCCACGGCGCTCGCAAACGCGCTCAACGGTTTGATCGAAAACAAGTCACGGCTCGAACATTTTGGTCACCGCGCGCATGTGCGCGCGCTTCAGTTTTCACCTCATCGGATGGCGACGGAATATATCGCCGCATATCAAGCCTGCGCAGGGCAACAATCGTGTTCGGCCGCGGAAAAACCGCAGCTCGTTGTCGAGGAGATCGCGGCATGAAGCTCGTGATGTTCTATCATTCGCTGGTATCCGATTGGAACCACGGCAATGCGCACTTTCTGCGTGGCATCGCGACAGAACTCATCAAGCGTGGTCACGCTGTCGACATTTATGAGCCCCGGAACGGGTGGAGCGTGTCGAACCTGATCGCTGCGCACGGTAGCCAACCGTTGCGCGAGTTTCGCGCGCGCTTCCCATTACTGAAATCGAAAACCTACAACATTAATCAACTCGATCTGGATCGCGCACTCGATGGCGCCGACCTCGTCCTTGTTCACGAATGGAATGATCCAGCGTTGGTCCGGCGCATTGGTCGACACCGTTTCCGGACTAGCGCTCAGTATCGCCTCTTTTTCCACGACACGCACCACCGCGCTGTCACAACGCCCGAACAAATGCAGCAGTACGATTTGTCACATTATGATGGCGTGCTCGCTTACGGCGATCTACTGCGTGACGTGTACCGCCGGCGCAACTGGGCGTGGCGGGCATGGACGTGGCATGAAGCCGCGGACACGAGCATCTTTCGCATGTTGCGCAACGGTCACTTCGACGGGGATGTGGTTTGGATCGGCAACTGGGGAGACGATGAGCGCACAGAGGAATTAACCGAGTTCCTGATTGAACCTGTTAAAAGCCTTCGCCTGCGTGCAAAGGTTTTCGGCGTGCGTTACCCGCGACAAGCACTCGACATGCTCCGCGATGCGGGAATTTCCTATGGCGGCTGGTTGCCCAATTACCGTGTGCCTGAAATCTTCTCGCGTTTCCGGGTGACGCTGCACGTGCCACGCCGCCCGTACGTAAATCTCCTGCCCGGTATTCCCACGATTCGTCCATTCGAAGCTCTCGCTTGCGGAATTCCGCTCGTCTGTTCGCCCTGGCA
>DASXOI010000014.1:0-4018 GCA_036494375.1 Candidatus Udaeobacter sp. | reverse complement strand
GATACAGAAGGCATCGCCGAAGAGGCATGCCGGCTCATCGAGGTGGATTACGAAATTCTTCCCGCGGTTTTTGATCCGGAGAAGGCGATGCTGCCAGGTGCACCGGTGTTGCACCACAAAGATGCAGACTCTCGCATCCAGCGGCCCGGCAAGAATATTTTCGTCGAGATCGACAGCGAATATGGCGACGCCGAAAAAGGTTTCGCGGAAGCGGACGTGATTATCGATCGAACGTACGTCAGCAACAAGGTTCAGCACGCGCATCTCGAGACGCACCAAGCCATCGCTTACCAAAGCGAGGATGGACGGATGCACGTGCGCACCAGCTCGCAGGCACCGTTCCAAACGAAGGCCAAGCTCTCGTACCTCTTCGGAATGTATCCCGACAAAGTTCACGTTTACACCGAGCGCGTTGGCGGTGGATTCGGAGGCAAACAGGAAATGTTGTGCGAAGAATTATGCGTGCTCGGCGCGTTGAAAACCGGGCGCCCGGTAAAATGGGAATTTACACGCGAGGAGGAATTCATCGGAGCGGTATCGCGGCATCCGATGAAGACGAGTTTGAAAGTCGGCGCGAAACGCGACGGCACACTTACCGCGATCGAAATTCGCGTCGTATCGAATACCGGTGCCTACGGCAACCACGGCGGCGAAACGCTGGCCGCGTCGCTCAGCCAATCGCTGCAGATTTATCGATGCCCGAACATGAAGGGCAGAGGCTACGCGGTTTACACGAACATCGTGCCTTCCGGAGCTTTCCGCGGTTACGGATCCTCACAAACCGTTTTTGCGGTCGAATCCGCGATGGGCGACCTGGCGCGGGAGCTCGGCATGAGCTTGATGGAATTGCAGCGGAAAAATGTCGTCGTCCCGGGCGATGCTGTGCACAGCATTTGGGAAGGCCCGTCCGACGCGGAGATTGGTAGCTACGGCCTCGACCAATGTATGGATTTCGTCGAGCAAGCTCTGGCCAGCGGCCGCGGGACCTCAAAGCCCGAAGGCGACGAGTGGCTGGAGGGAAAAGGCCACGCCATCCATATGCACGATTGCATCCCGCCAACCGAGCAGCGTTCCGAGGCGCACCTCAATCTGCGGGCCGATGGCACGTACCACCTTGCCAACGGAGCGACGGAAATGGGCAACGGAACAATTACAACCATGCGTCAGATCGCCGCAGCGATCCTGAACACGACTGCGTCTCGCATCGATATCATCAACGCCGATACTGATCGCACACCTTACGACACGGGCACTTTCTCCAGCGTTGGCACGAGCGTTTCCTGCAAATCCGTGAGCCTCGCCGCGGAGGATCTCCGCGACAATCTGCTCAAGATCGCCAGCGACTTCACATCCACTCCGCTCGAGCAATGCCGCCTGGCGGATGACGCAATGGAATGCGGGTCACGGAAAATCGGGTTATCCGAGCTGTTCGAATCCGTGCCCGACGCGCGGCACAAGATGAGCGTAATGCGCAAGGCTTACGGTTCGCCGCGCACGACGTGCTTCAATGTTCATGGAGTCCGCATCGCCGTGAATCGGATCACTGGAGAAATTCGCATCCTGCAAAGTGTCCACGCTGCCGACGCTGGAACGATTCTCAACCCTATGCAATGCCGCGGACAGATCGAAGGCGCGGTGGCGCAGGGCATCGGCTCAGCGCTGTTCGAGCGCATGGTTTTCGATGAGCACGGGAAAATGGTCAATCCGACTTTCCGCAACTACCGCATCTCTGCTTTCGCCGATATTCCGAGAACTGAGATTTTTTTCGCTGACACGTACGATCGCTACGGACCGCTTGGCGCGAAATCCGCCGGCGAGACTCCGATCATCCCGGTCGCGCCGGCCCTCGGCAACGCACTTGCCGACGCAACTGGCATCCGGTTCGACAGCCTGCCGTTCAGTGCTGACCGCATTTTTGCTCAGCTCAATCAAGCCCAATGAGCAACCCCGCGGTCCTTATTGCGACTGCCCGCGTTCGTGCCGGAAAAGATACGGAGTTCGTAGCCTGGAAGACGCGCCACGACTCGGCGATCTGCAAATTTCCCGGCTATGTCAGCAGCGATGTGATGCCCGGAGCGAACGGGTCGAACGAGTGGACGATCGTGATCAACTTTCGATCCGCGGATGATCTTGCCGCCTGGCAGCAATCTAAAGAACACGCGGAGATCCTTGCGGAAGGAGTTCCTCTTTTCGAGGGCGGTAACTTCGGTGAAGTGACGCAGGTCGGCGAAGCGGGCGTGCAACCGGCAGGCGATGTCACAGAAGTGATCTTTTCGAGAATCAAGCCCGGCATGGAGGACGCGTACCGCGAGTGGACAACGCGCATCGGAGCGGCGCAGGCCCGTTACCCAGGCTACCGCGGCATGTTTGTCCAGCCCCCGGACGAAGAGGGCGGGACGTGGACCACCGTCATTCGCTTCAAAAGCGCACCGCAGCTCGAGGCGTGGATGAACGCTCCGGAACGCAAGAGTCTGCTGCAGCAGTCCAAGGCTTTTATCGAGCACGAGCAGCTCACGCGCCTGGCGACCGCATTTCCCGGATGGGTACCGGTCGATCCTGTCACCGGCAAAGGCCCACCGAATTGGAAAACCGCTATGCTCGTTCTGCTGGGTCTTTTTCCAGTGGTTATGCTCGAGCTTCGTTTTCTTAGTCCACAACTCACCGCTCTCGGACTCCACGCGTCCATGGCGACATTTATCGGTAATGTCCTAAGCGTCGCAGCCACGAGCTTTATTACCATGCCGCTTTTCGTCCGCTGCTTCGGCTGGTGGCTTTTCCCGGCGGACGCTTCCACTTGGCGCGTGACGTCGAAAGGCGTGGCGCTTCTCGCTGTTCTTTTCGCGCTCGAAGTCGCCGGGCTTTGGCGACTCCTGCCTTGGTAACAAATCTCACTTACTTCCATCACAAGCCCATAAGACAACCACAACACAACACCTATGAAAACCCGCTCCACCATCCTCGTCGCAGCCGCGCTCTCGCTGGTCTGCATCGCATCATCCCATGCCGCCGATCCAGCGGTACCCGACTTTTTGAAGGAAGTCGTGATCAAAGCCGCTCCGCCGCAGGCCAAGGAACAGCGTGCCTTTGACGCCGTTTACCAATTGAACCATTCGATGTTCAATATTTACGATAACTCACTGGACATTTATCAGAAAAACATTCGCGCTCGTGTGCCGCTCATTATGGCTTTGTTTAGCGGCAAGGGCGGGCGCTTCATCCTTTATCGCCCCGGGCAGGAGCCGCTCGAGGCGCCTTCCGTGCCGCCGATTTATCAGGCAGCGAAATCGGTGGGGCATTGCGCCATGGCCACGTATGCGTGTGTCGCTCCCTACATTGCAAATTCCAGGGAGGATCATTCCTGGATGCCTTTGATGAAGACTTATCGTACCGAGGTCCAGACGGCAAAGGACAACATCGTTGATCTCGCCATCAAACCTGAAGAACAGGCCCTCCTACAGGACACCTTGCGCCAGGTACTGGCTTTCATGGACAACTGTCTGAAAAACGGCGGCTACACCTACGACGAAGTGCAAGCCTACGCCCGCGGCGTTGAACCAAACCTGGAAAAACTCATTGCCGTTGCTTCATCGAATCAGGTTGGGCATTGGTTTGAGGTCCTTACCGAATGGAAAAAACTGCTGGGCGACGATTGGAACCACACCTACGCACTCGCCAACTCAATCTACGTTGCCCGCCAGAATAACATCCTCTTTAGCGTTCTGGTCCAATTCTTCGGCGAACAGGCGATCAACGATCGTTTGCTGCTGTTGGAGACAACGGATTTTCAAACCACGCCGGAACTGATGATGCAGGCCTTCGCTCGCATCATCTCCGATCGCGCGCTCGGCAAGGTGTTTTTTAATAATGACCGTTTGATGGATTATGAATTGCTTGGGTGGGGCGGTCGCGCAGCAATCGAGAAGGAGATGGCCAATCTCGGGAAGAAACCGATTCTGCCGCCGCTCGTTCCATTCAACAGCACGGAGTGGCCGTGGAAGATTGATCCAAAGAGTGGCAC
>DASXOI010000013.1:0-6392 GCA_036494375.1 Candidatus Udaeobacter sp. | reverse complement strand
CGCTCGCTGAAATTATCGGCGAGGTGCTGTTCGTATAACTCGACGGCTTTTTCGGCCGTCAGCGTTTCCCCATTCATCAGCTCCGAGCCCACCACGTACGGGTTTCCCCAAACCGTCGGGCGGCCGACGTAGATAGCGTTCGCCGGCATTTTCCAGCCTTTCGCGCGGCTGCGCTGGATTCGCTTCGGTTTGCTCATGCGATCCGTAAATCCTCGCGCCGCTTTCCCGTTCCGCAAACACCAGCCTTAGCACCCTTTTCCTCCGCCAACCGGACGATTACTTCCGTCGCGTGTTCGGCCTCTCTGAAAATAATCGTTCCAAGCGAGGACAGCAGCACCGACAGGCGAAAGGTTGGCGACGCCCTGCGATCGCTCCCCGGTGTCTGATTTCGACGTTGGGCGTTCGGCGTTTCTCCCGGCCCTATCCCTGACTCACTTGTCCGCCCCTAGCCTCTCGACCGCAGTAGCTTTACGCGAAGGCTGGTCCGCGGAGGCGGAACAATTCACGAATCACGTCCGCGACAGTGCTCAATCGTGAGCCTTGATTGGCCCTTCGATAATCTCGGGTTTCTGAGTGAGAAGTTTAGACAGATTGTCCTTTACCCAATCCGCAGCTAGATGCACCGACTCATGAGCGCCAGCCTTATCCTTAAACACGCTGAGCGACGCGCCTTCGCCGTTGCCACTATCAAGCCAATAGTAACGCACAAAACCCTTCGCATTCTTGATAATTGGTACGAATTCCTCGCTTATCCGGCGGTCAATCTCTGCACCGTCCTTTGGATTAAAGTGATAATGACGAATAACGGCGAACATGATGCATTCCCTTGGTTAAGGTTTCGATTTCAACTCTCTTCTGGGAAGACGATGTGTGTGTCGCATTTCGCGTCAAGCGCGAATCAGCCATGCGAGTTCCACAAACGCATTCAATTTTCATGCGCGCGCACGGCGAAACGCGTTCTGTCGCAATAGGCGTCAAGCTACGGAACCAGAAAAAACTTTCCTGTGTATGGATCTTTCACGACGGACCCGGACGCAAAATCAGTGACATCGATGTACTTGTCCGCTTCGGGCAGATAAGGACTCGAGACCATACCCTTCCGGCCTGGGACTGGAATTCCATAGGGCAAATCAGCTTTTGCTTTTTCTATATCAGCGGCTGAAACACGCCGTACACTGCCAGTAAGCTCGTCTTCTTTGGGAGGGTGTGATGATTGTCCGGCTCCAGTTGGCGTCGCGGCGGCCGCAGGTGCTGCTCGCGAAGTGGGTCGCCGCGTGGCGTGCGGCGTCTTCGTAGGTTGTGGGCGCGTCGACTGAGGCTGCGGCTGCGGCTCAGGCTGAGGCTGTAAAGGCTTGGAAATCGATTGACCAACTTTCTTGAAGAAGTTTCCAATGGGACCGGCGTGTACATAGGGTCCGCTCAAGACCAAAAACAGGATCACCACTAACAATAAGGGGTTCATTTTCATCACCGACAACTCAATGAATCGTCTCGTTTGTTTGGGTTGGATTTCTAAGCCTGAAAGAAAAGAAAATTTTTCTTTCGAGACACGGGTAGCACCACTCAGAACCCAGCCCAAACTCCAACCGCGCTTCTTGACACTGTCACCGATGCCGCTGTCACACAATGATTACTTGGAACTAATTCTGCGCGCACAGCGAAACGCTTTCCGTCGCCGCGAAGCGCGTCCGCAATCCAGATTGTTCGCAAATATTGGATTAGGATCAGTTTGACTAATCTAACGTTCGAATTGATTCCAACCACGGCTGCAGCCGCTCGAGCCAGTGTTGTGTAACCGGTATGCCTTTACAATCGTTGAGTTCAAAATGGCCCGCCGCCAAGGCGCGACGAGGGAGCATGTCCCTTTGCGACCTGCGACTGAGAGGCAACGCCGGCGCCGGCCCATTTTCAACCCAACCCTCCCGGGCCTCGGTTCTTTGGGCGAATTTCCGCGTCGCTCCCTCGGCCAGTATCGCAGCGGATACAGGCGCTTCGCTCGCTCCTCCAAATTCGCCCAAACTCCTCGTGGCGATTGTGAAGCCATACCGGTTGCACAACACTAAATATTGAGGTCGGTTGGCGGAATAACGTTGGAGAAATCGACTGTCAGTCGAATATCTCCGGTTGGGTCAGATCGAGTGATGACGCCGTGATCCTCATTCACGAACTTGCAAAGAGACGATACTAACTTTCCGATCGCCTCGCGATCGAAGACAAAGCCGTGCATATGAACCACCGACTCTCCCCCCTTAATCATATAATCAATCACGGCATCGATATCACCGCGATGCACATCGACAGGTCCGATTGGTCTGAAGCCGGCGTCGAACAGTGAGTGGAGTGGGAGGCCGTTGCCGTCTATGACATCGGCGAGATACTCTTCGTCCGGTAAATCTCGACCACTCTCCTTGATGGCGTAGACCATCATAATTTTCACTAAAAGCGAGCAGAGCCCGAAGCCGCGCGCCGCTGGGTGGAACATCAGGCCACCAACCTCCGCTTGCTTCGTCGATCTCTCATCACCGGATCCTTGAATGATGCCAGTGCCGATAATGTTGTCGGTCGTCCGGTTCAGGACATGAAATAATCGGTGCTCCCGTGCTGCATTAAGGAAAGCATGCGCTGGACGATCAAAGAGTGTTCCTTCGTTCAGCGCCTCGATGAACGTGAACGGGATTAAATACTCGGCCTCTCCGGTCAGCCGCACATCGATCTTATCCTGATCTCTAATGACTCGCGGTCTGGGATCCATTTTGAGGGCGCCAATCTATCGTTAGTGGCAGAACTCGCAAGCATCGAGCCCGAGTTGCAGAATCCACATTAGCAGAACACGAAATTTTCCGTACGCGCGTTTCGCCCGCCCTTTACACGACCGAATTCACCGCGAATTCGCGTATCACCCTTTGCAATTCCAAAAACTCAGTCAGCTTTTCATGAGCGCGCACGAGGAACCGCTCTCCGTCGCGATGCGCGTGTTACTCGTGTTGTCGGCTGTCGTCGAGAACGGATATGACTCATAATAAGCGCGACGCCGGCGACGATAACAGCCCCGGCTGCGATGATTTTTGCCAGAACAGCCGGATCTTCGGCCGCCGCAGCCCAGCGGCCGTAGAAAGACTCGCGGGGCGCCTGCGGTTTCGCCCAATGAAACCGTTCCTGAACGTCTTGAGGGAGTTCGGTGAAATACACCTTGGAAATTCCCGTTTTGGTTTTCAGCTCAATCCCATCCGCTTCTATGCGGCTCACCGTCGCGTCTTTGTATATCTTCCCGCTTACAGTTTTAAAGTCCTCAGCAAGCGCGAACGTCGCTAATAGAAGCGGCAAGATTACAATCGTAGTCGCCCAGTCCTTCATATGCGCGAGATTCTGCCTTTTTTGTTTTCCACTCGGCAACGACAAAATGCACGCTCGCTCGACCACGGGTTAATGCATCATCTCGATTTGGTTCCTTTGACTGTGAAAGCTGTCCATCGAATTCCGTTCTGCTCGCTTTGCTGTGTGCCAGATAACGCTTTTCCGTCGCTGCTGAATTGCCAGTCGGTGCGGGATGTTACGATGGCGCCATTCGGACCTGTCGCGACGCCTTCTTCGGTCGTTGTCGTCTTGTTGAAAGTTGCGATGAGAGCCCAGCTCCAGCCGTCACCCGAGAATCCGGAAACAGTATGCACCTTCTTAACAGGATCATAGGATAGGATCTCCATGCTGTGCAGCTCCTGGCCGTTGCTTTGCCAGGTTTGATCAACCTGCACGAAGAATCCATTAAGAATCCAGTGTTCGCGCAAATGCCAGTTCACTTTGTATTCAGGTCCGGTCGGCGTGTCCTTCGCTGTTCCTGATAAGCTCCAGTCTCCGACCCAAACATCCCACTGTTTGATTTCTGTTGGAGGCGTTGGCGCGGACGATTGCCCGTAAGCACAAATGTTAACCAAACACGCAAACATGATGCTCACGGCGATGCAACGGATGTTCATAGTGGAAACCTGTAGCAGCTAATTCTGCTTTGCCGTACCAAAAAGACACTTCCATCTTTTTCCGTCTCAACTCCGTAAAGGAGCGACTCCCCCCGGAGCTTTACGCTCTCAACTAAAGGCTACCAACCTCTGAAATCTCATCGTCAGAGGCCACGCGCACATTACTCAGCGCAACGCGCCGGCTCCGCCGATCGAGCACGGCGCCCCGCGAGCCGAGCAAAAGGGCCAGCCGATAACAATTGTGAAATTCGAGTCTGCTTCGTCGCCTGATATGCTATTCGAAGGTGGTCAAAAGGCGTCGTGAGTTCGCCAGCAATCCGCAAGTATATCGCAGCCGGTCAGCTCCGTCACAGTCTTTGCCAACTCATTTCGGAGGTAGTTAACTGTGATACATGCCGCTCGATCCGATCAGCCCCGATGTTAGAATAGGTCATGTGCATTTAAAGGTCGCTGATCTTGAACGCTCCCTCAGGTTCTACTGCGACGTGCTCGGTTTCGAGTTGATGCAGCGCATGGGTGATCAGGCGGCATTTATTTCCGCCGGTGGCTACCATCACCACATAGGTCTGAATACTTGGGATAGCCGCGGTGGTTCGCCTCCGCCGTCCGGTTCAACCGGTCTGTTTCATATCGGCATATTATACCCAAACCGCGCTGCACTTGCTGACGCGCTGCGCCGGCTGATTAAAGCCCGCATTTCGCTGGACGGAGCGAGCGACCACGGGGTTAGCGAAGCTCTCTATCTGCGTGATCCCGACGAGATCGGACTTGAGCTTTACTGGGACAGACCGCAAAGCTCCTGGCCGCGTACGCCTGACGGAACCGTTGAGATGTACACGCGTCCACTCGACTTAGACTCACTTCTGCGCGACGCTACTAAGTAAAAGCATACGCGGCCGCAATCACAAATCCGTTCGAGCTTATATTCATTAATGTTCGCGGTCAGACAGAGCGAAAATGGCGACCCAGGCCGGTCCGCTTTGCGTCTGCACGATGCCGTTCTTCATTCCACCTGCAACAGCGACATACTGCGTGCCTCCGAGCATGTATGTGATGATCCCGCCGCCGATGGGATCGCCCATTTCTTTCTTCAGTAAGATGTGGCCGTTAGCTGCATTGAAGGCGAAGAAATTTCCTGTGGTATTTGCGGAAAAGAGGACGCCGACGGCCGTTGGTGTTACCGCTGCGACCATCGCAGTCTTGGCGTCATATTTCCAAAGCGATGTTGGGCGTTTCCTGTAGTAGGCGTGTTGCCTGCGATCTCGTTACTCGCCTGCCAAGCTGTAGCCTTGCGAAGGCTGGTCACATGTCACTCATCACCTCTTTGACCTTCTGAATTCCGGTGATCGAGTGCGATGAGCTAATTCATTCGATCGTCGACGTGATAGACGCCAATGCCCCTACACGGTGAGCCGATGTTTTCACCCGCCCCTCGATGTAACGATTCACGATTCGCGGATCCCGTCCGCCAACAGGGTGAGTCTTCTTTGCAACCTTTACTCTTTGCCGCCGTACTGTGCCTCACTCACCTGCTCCATCCAGTCCACGACCTTGCCGTCGAGCGCTTCCTGAACAGCGATGTGCGTCATCGCGCTCGTTGGCATTGCGCCGTGCCAATGTTTTTCGTTAGGCGGGAACCAGACCACGTCGCCCAGCCGGATTTCCTCGATCGGTGCGCCTTCGCGCTGCGCCCATCCCACACCGGACGTGACGATCAAAGTCTGACCGAGTGGATGCGTATGCCAGGCAGTGCGCGCACACGGCTCGAACGTGACGCTTGCGCAACGAATGCGGGCTGGGTCCGGCGGCTCGAATAGCGATTGAATCCACACTTTCCCCGTGAACCACTCCGCAGGTCCTTCTTGTCCCGCCGGCTTGTCACGCGACAGCGCAGCGACGGCGGAAGCCGTAGCAGAGGATGATGCAGACGCTTGCGTATCAACTCGCTTTATCTCCATGCTTTTTCTATCGACTGCGTGAAGGAGTGTGGCAACGACGGATTTCACCTGAGAAACTTATCACTTCTTACTTCTTAATTTTTGCTTCTGACTTTCTTTAGGCTTCTTCTTTCTTACTTTCGGCATCGCTTCAGTGTAAGCACGCATCGCGCAGGCTGCGAACGGCCCACTCAGCTAGCATTCGACATTGAGCGTTGGACGTTGGACGTTGGACGTTCGGCGTTTTTCCGACCTCGGCCGTCATTCACTTTGTGGCGTCCGTAGCCTCGGCGGAGGCGGAACGACTCACCGATCACGTCCGCGATAGCTCAAACGCCAAATATTTAGATCTGACCCGTGGCCCATCGCAACTTGCTCAAAAAACCGTTGGCAGCCGCGATCATCGTACTTGTCGTGTTTGCACTGGGCCTGTGGGCGGGGTGGCACAAGGATGTCATATTCGCTCGCCTGCCGCGCTGGCATA
>DASXOI010000012.1:0-4022 GCA_036494375.1 Candidatus Udaeobacter sp. | reverse complement strand
TGAAGCGGGATATCAGGCCGCGTTCATGGCGCCGACGCAAATTTTGGCCGAGCAACATTACGAAGTACTCCGGCGTTGGCTCGAGCCGCTGGGGGTCCACATCGCATTACGAACAGCAGCAAGGCAGGAAGAAAGCGGACCACTACCGCTGTTTGCGGGAAATGAAAATCCGGGGAGCGCACGCCTGCAGCGTGCTGGCGATGGCATTCTGCCATCGCGAACTTCTCTCGAATCTGAATCAACATTCGGCGTTCATTACTCCCGCCGTCGGCTTCCGCATTTCGAAAAACCGTGGGCGATTTATGCCGTGACTATAACAACCGCGCACCGACACAGCCTTGATCCGCAGGCTCGGAATATTGTGTTGAACGCGTGGCGTCACTTCCATAACAAGCGCTACGAACTGTTCGCCATTTGCATCATGCCAGATCATGTGGACGCTCTGTTTCAGCCCTGGCCAAAGAGCGACGCTTCACGAGAGGAAACGAAATTCTGGTCCATGACTGAGTTAATGCGCTCCTTGAAATCCTCCACCGCCCGCGAGATTAATCGCGCAGAGGAGAAAGTCGGACCAGTTTGGGAGAAAGAAACTTTCGATCGCTATATTCGATCGGATCGCGACCTGGCTGAAAAATTCCACTACATCCTGCGAAATCCATGGGATGCGGGTGTAGCCAAACAAGACGAGGAGTATCCGTGGATCTGGACGGCGGACGATGAAATGCGCGCCTCCAGAAGTTCGTCGCCGCAAAATGCGGCGACCAGCACGCTGCAAGCGTGCGCTCCCCAGACGCTGGCGCACGACGATCCGCAAATCATAGTCGGGACGCATGCGTTGCTTTACGACAGCGTTTCGTTTTCGAATCTTGGGTTGGCGGTGATTGATGAGCAGCACAAGTTCGGGGTGGCGCAGCGCGCGCGGCTGACTGCGCGGGAGCCGGCGCCGGACGTGCTGGTGATGACAGCGACGCCCATCCCGCGCACGCTAACGATGACGCTTTACGGGGACCTCGACGTTTCGACGATCGATGAGATGCCCAGCAACCGCGGAAAGATTGTCACCGCAGTGCGTGACACGTCGAAGCTGGGCGAGGTGCTCAGCTTTTTGCGGGCGCAGTTGGAGAAAGGACGTCAGCTTTATGTCATCTACCCGTTAATTGATGAGAGCGACAAGCTGGACGTGAAAGCCGCTGCGGCGGAATACGAGCTATGGCGTGAACGCCTGCATCCGTTTCGATGCGAATTGCTTCATGGCCGGATTCCAGCACTGGAAAAGCAGCAAATCATGGATCGATTTCGACGCGGCGACACCAACGCGCTGATCAGCACCACTGTGCTCGAGGTCGGCGTCGATGTGCCGAATGCAGCCATAATGCTGATTGAAAATGCCGAGCGATTCGGTCTTGCGCAGCTGCACCAGCTTCGGGGCCGGATCGGGCGCGGCGAACACAAATCGTATTGCATTTTGCTGAGCTCCAATCAGACGAAAGAGACGTCGGCGAAGCTCGCCGTTTTGGAGGGAACAACGAACGGCTTTGAAGTGGCCGAAGCAGACTGGGAATTACGCGGCCCGGGTGATGTTCTCGGGACGGCGCAAAGCGGCTTGCCCGGGCTGAAGATTGGCGATTTGAAACGCGACGTAGAATTGATGCGGCGCGCCCGTGCGGCAGTCATCTCGATTTTCGAAACGGACCCCCGCCTGGAGCAGCTTGAGAATCAACGTTTCCGACCCTTAATTGTCGAACATCAGGGACAAAGTTTCTCTCACGTTAGTTAATGAAAAACCTCGCAAAATTTTTACTTTTTGTGCTCCTGTTGAGCGCAGGAATTTCGCTGCTTTACGATTACCGCCTCAAACATGGCGGTTTAAAAATATCTTCTGTCCCACGACCGGAAAAGTACACTCTGGCATCGGAGCCGAGCGTTGACGCGAAACAAGTGCCATCGCTGGAGGCGTTGAGCCGGGAGCGGCGTGACCTAGTCAAAAGCGTAATCCCCGCCGTTGTGGCAGTAAAAACCTCGAAACGGATTGGTATACGCCGGGATTACGGGGTTGATCCATTCGATTTCTTTTTTGGTAACTCACGACGATTTCGCAGTCCTCGCGACGAGGCGCGGGTGCAGAATTCGCTCGGCTCGGGTGTGATCGTGACAAAGGAAGGTCACATCATAACCAATACTCATGTAGTTGATCAGGTGGATGAAATTGAAGTGCAATTGAGCGATGGCCGCACGACAAAGGCGCGTTTGGTCGGCGCCGACGAACAACTCGATTTGGCTGTGCTCAAGATTGATGTTCCCGGCGTAACACCGTTGAAGTTGGCTGATTCCGACACCGTGCAACCGGGAGATTCCGTTCTCGCAGTCGGCAATCCGTTTGGTCTCCAGGAGACGGTGACAGATGGAATTATCAGCTGGAAGGGACAGCCAAACAGCACGGATTTTCGTGGTGATCTGCTCCAGACTAACGCGGCAATCAACCCAGGAAACAGCGGTGGGCCGTTAATTAACGTGCGAGGAGAAGTCGTCGGTATCAACGAACAAATCGTTTCCAGGAGCGGCGGTTCAGAAGGAATCGGTTTTGCAATTCCTTCCAATACCGTTCGCACGGTGCTGGAAAGTTTTTTGAAACACGGTCGTATCATTCGGGGCTATTTGGGCATTACAAGTCGCGCAGTGCAGTCGAATCAACCGACCACGACTGACAACAAAGGAGTGGTGGTCGAGGAAGTAATGCCGGGGTCGCCTGCTGCACAGGCGCGATTGCAGCCAGGCGACATCATTCGCAAATTTAATGGACGCGACATCAACAACATCGTTGCGCTTAGAAACATGGTGGGACAAGCCGAGTTGGATAAGAACGTGGAACTGGGAATTTTGCGTGATGGGAAGCCGATGGAGGTCACAACGCAGATTAAAGAACAGCCTCAGGATTATCGAACTTCAAGCGTGTTGCCGAAAGGAGGGCCTTCGCAGCCGCAAAATCCCGGGCAGTCGCCGGATCAGGGTCAGATCGACAATCCGCTGGCGGCAATTGACGTTAACGAGTTGACTCCGGAGATCGCGCGTCAGCTGGATCTGCCCAACAATGTGCACGGCGTTGTGATCACTGGCGTTGATCCCGATAGCGGCATGGCCGAACTGCAGAAAGGCGATGTGATTGAAGAAATCAATCAACAGCCTGTGGCGTCGGTTTCCGACTTCAAGAAGATCGCCGGATCGCTCGACCCGAACCAGCCACAAGTTTTATCTGTCTGCCGCCATCGGGTGCGCTCATTCCTGGTTTTGCGACCGCGATAGTTGGTAGGGACGCCGCGCTGCGGCGTCCGGACATCGCAGCGGGATGTGTCCCTACCACATCCCAACGCGCTCACGCGCGCAAAGCACCGTCAGCACGCAATCGCATGACGACGGCACACTCCGGAAAGCATTTCCCAAAGCGCGTCGAGAACGCGATTCACGGATGCTCGCACAGATTCAAAATTCTGATTGCCGACGTATCCTTTTAGCAGCCTTTGCTCGGCAGCAGAGTGTTCACGATCGGCTTCGATGTGCACATTGAAGTATTCGTAATGTTTGGGATCAGAAAAACCGTAATTTTTTTTCAGTCCGTCAATTTTGGATTCACAGATCGCCGGGATTTGACTTTCGTAGGCGTAAAGCGCCGCCAGACCTTCAGCGGTTGATCCATCGCGGCAAACTGATCGGAACGTGTCGACCAAATTGTCTGTTTCAGACCATTTCTCTGCATTTTGTGCATCCCGCACGGAGACACCAAGGCCTTCGGCAAAGTTGAGCCAAAGCTCTGGATGATTTGGTGAGCCAGCCTCTTCGTCGATCAAATTCTTGAGCAATTCTTTGCGTGTCGATTGGTTATCGCAGTTTGCGTGAATCGCCGACAGATACGTAGGAAATGCCGCAACGTGCTGGTAATACTGCCGCGCATAATCCGAGAGGGCCTCTCTGCTCAGTTCCCCGCGTGTCCACGCGAGATAGAACGGATGTTTCAAAAGATGTTTCGC
>DASXOI010000011.1:0-3981 GCA_036494375.1 Candidatus Udaeobacter sp. | reverse complement strand
TCGTTCAGCTCAGCGATGGAGACGTTTCAATACACCCACTTTTTTAGGTCGAGCTTGTGCATATCTTCTCTTGGACACGAGGTGTCGGACTATGGTGATGACGAGACCAGATTGTTTATGAGCGGATTCTTCCAAGAGTTGCAGCGCCGGAAGGTTTATCGCGTTGCGGCGGCTTATGTCATCGCTGCGGGATTCATCATTCAAATTGGTTCTGCGGTGATTCCGGCATGGGAATTGCCGAATTGGACGTTGCGTCTTGTCATCGTGCTTCTGCTGGTCGGTTTTCCGGTCGCGCTCATCCTCGCCTGGGCTTACGACGTGACGCCGGAAGGAATTCAGGCCACCCCGAAAATTCCGGGAGGACATCGCCGCCGCAATGTTGCTCTTCTCGTCGTCGCCGGTGCGATAATTTCCGTCGCTGCGGGATTTTTTCTCTTACCGCGCGCCTCGGCGCGCAAGATCGACAAGTCGATCGCGGTCCTGCCGTTCCAAAATCTCAGCGCTGAAAAAGAGAACGCCTATTTCGCCGAGGGCATCCAAAACGAGATTCTGACAAAATTGGCGACGGTTCGGGATCTCAAAGTCATTTCGCGGACCTCGACAGCGAAGTATCAGAGCAAGCCCGGCAACTTAAAGACAGTCGCGCAAGAGCTTGGCGTTTCCACGATCCTCGAGGGCACGGTACAGAGAGCTGGCGACAAAGTTCGCGTGAATGTGCAGTTGATCGATGCGCGTGCCGATGCGCATCTTTGGGCGAAAAGTTTTGATCGTGACTTTAAGGATGTTTTATCAGTTGAGAGCGAGGTCGCAGCGCAAATCGCGGACGCCTTGAAAGCGAATCTTTCACCGATCGAATCGCATGTTCTGGCCGCGGCGCGGACAGAGAATACGGAAGCTTATGATCTTTTCCTACGCGGTCAGTATGAGTTTCACCAGGCAGCGAGCAGTCTGGCCGCAGACGCCTATGATCGTGCCGACGCGTTTTACGGGCAGGCGCTGGCACGCGATCCAAACTTTGCCGAGGCCGCCGCGGAGCTCGCAGCCAGTCGACTATCGCGGCACTGGTTCGTCTCTCCTTTGGCGCCAGCGGAATTAGACGAGGTGAAGTCGCTGATTGACCGCGCTCTGGCGCTGGCTCCCAATTCTCCGGAAGCGCACTTTGCGCTGGGATTATTCTTTTATTGGGGTCATCGCCAATATGAGAAAGCGCTGGCAGAGTTCAATCGTACGCTCGAATTGCAACCTAACAACGCCGACGCGCGGGCGTTTTGCGCCTGGGTTTATCGCCGACGCGGCGAATGGAAGCGCTCGCTGACCGATTCTGAACGAGCGGAGGAACTCGACCCGCGCGATGCTAGCATCCCGACCAATATCGGAGCGACCTGCTTTGCATTGCGGCTGTGGAAAGAGGCGGAGCGTGCCGAGTTGCGAGCTCTCGCCATGGATCCGCATAACACGCAGGCAGCGACGTTCCTTGTCCTCATTCGCCTCACCATGACGGGCGACGTCGACTCGGCCCGGCGAGCACTCGATGATTTCCCAGAGGTGATCAAAGGCATCCCTGGCGGCGCCGGCGGCCCCCGTGGCGCTACCGGTGCCGGCGACGTTGGTGCAGTGATTGGCTGGCCGGCTTATCTCGACGTGACCGAAAGACGTTTTAGCGATGCCATTCAGACTGTCGAGAAGAGAGTAGTCAACGACGAGCGCGCGCATCTTCAACAGCTTGCCGGTAGTGTCGCCATTCACCTCATCGCGGGAGAACCTGAGGCCGCCAAATCAAAGGGAGAAGAAGCGCTGCCGTTACTCGAGGCCAAATTTAAAGAGCGACCGGATGACACTTTCGCCATGACGGAGCTAGCTTGGGTTTACCTCGGGTTGGGACGCAATGCCGATGCGCTGCGCCTTTCCAGACAAGCGGCGGATACAATCTCTCTCGAAAAGGATGCTCTGGCCGGCGCAAATTTCCAGCTCGGGCTCGCGCAAATCGAAGCACGTGCGGGCGCACCCGAGGAAGCCATCAAGAGGCTTCGACGTTTGCTCTCAATCCCAGCGGGTGGGGCAGTGTCCATGGCTGCTTTGAAGATTGATCCGGTTTGGGACCCGATCCGTAACCGTCCTGATTTCCAGCAACTGCTCTCAACTCCGGAGCAGATCGGGCCTAACGAGTAATGGGGTTACAATTTTTTGCGTAGCAAGCTGCGGGTGAGAGTCGTTGCCATTTGACTCGGACGCTGTCTCTCGTAGAGTTCGTCGCTCGCCTGCTTCGGGCAGCCTCCCGTCAATGAATAAGATTCGTAACATCGCCATTATTGCGCACGTCGATCACGGCAAGACAACGCTCGTGGATCAATTGCTGCGCCAATCAGGGACGTTTCGTTCCAACCAACAGATCGAAGAGCGCGTAATGGACTCGATGGATCTCGAGCGTGAAAAAGGAATTACGATTCGCGCCAAGAATGCAGCTTTTCAGTGGAACGGCTACCGCATCAACATCGTCGATACACCCGGCCACGCCGATTTTGGCGGCGAAGTCGAGCGGATCATGAAAATGGTGGACGGCGTGCTTCTGGTTGTCGACGCCAACGACGGGCCACAGGCGCAGACGCGCTTTGTTTTGCGCAAGGCGCTTGAAAACAAACTCAAGCCGGTCGTCGTAATCAACAAGATCGACAGAGAAAACGCACGGCCTCATCAAGTCGTCGACATGGTTTTCGATCTTTTCGTTGAACTAAAGGCCACTGACGAGCAGCTCGATTTTCCAATCATCTACACCAGCGCGAAGAATGGTGTTGCCATGCGTGAGTTGCACGAAAAAAACGAAGATATGACGCCGTTGTTTCAGGCAATCGTGCAACATGTGCCGCCGCCAAACGTCTCAAGCCAGCCGTTTTTCCAAATGCTCGTGTCGAATCTGCATTATAGCGATTATCTTGGTCGAATCGCGCTCGGACGTATCGTGAGTGGTCGCGTTGCCGTCGGTGATTCGATAGTTTGTATTCACCGGGACGGACGCGCTGAACGAACGACTGTCAGTGCCTTGTTCAGTTATGCAGGATTAGAGCAAGTCGAAATAAAAGAGGCAACAGCCGGCGATATCGTTGGGCTAACTGGCTGTGAAGACGTTTACATCGGCGAAACGCTGACCGATAGCGAGGAGCGCGAGCCGCTTCAATTCGTTGATATCGATCCGCCAACAATTCGCATGCATATTCTTGTCAACGACTCGCCATTCGCGGGACGCGAAGGAAAATTCGTGACTGCGCGACATGTTCGCGAGCGGTTGGTTCGAGAAACGCAGGGAAACGTCTCGCTTCAAGTCAACGATACCGAAACCGCGGGCGCATTTGAGATCCATGCGCGCGGCGAAATGCAAATCGCTATCCTGGTGGAGCAGATGCGGCGCGAAGGTTACGAACTAATGATTTCGCGGCCCGAAGTGATTCTTCGCCGAAGTGAAGAGGGCGCTCTGCTTGAGCCGATCGAAAATCTGTATGTCGATCTACCGAATGAAAATCTCGGCGACGTCTTGCAATCCATCGCCAATCGCAGGGGCGAAATTCTCGCCGTGCATCATCACGCGTCGCGCGTATCCATCGAGGCGATCGTGCCGACGCGCGGCTTGATTGGATTCGAGACTGATTTCGTGAACCAGACCCGCGGTGAAGGGATAATGAGTCATCTTTTTCGCGAATACGCGCCGTTCAAAGGCGACATCGGGGGTCGCGGTCGCGGTGTGATGGTTGCGATGGAACCAGGGGTGAGCACGGCTTACGCACTCAACAACATTCAGGAGCGCGGCCGCCTTTTCATCGGTCCACAGGAGGACATTTACGAAGGAATGGTCGTCGGCGAAAACAGGCGTCCCGAAGATTTGCCAGTCAATCCGTGCAAGGAAAAGCACCTAACGAACATGCGCAGCCAGGGCGACGGCAAGGGCATTCAACTTGAAGGGGTCCTCCGAATGAGTTTGGAGCGCGCCAT
>DASXOI010000010.1:0-10890 GCA_036494375.1 Candidatus Udaeobacter sp. | reverse complement strand
GATCATCTCTTCGTCACCGACGGCAATCGCGCCGCCGTTGGATTCACGAAGAATTTTCAGGATTACGAAATCACCGATCGCTTTTGGAACCCGCAAACCGGAAGCAATTGTGTGCGCGTCGGAAAATTCTGCAGCGCTTTTTTCGCCGGCTTGGAACGCGCGAACGATTGGTGCGCAACCGGCAGCTTGCACCGCGAACATGCGCGGCCGGTTTTTTCCGATCCAGCCGAGTGTTTCCATCTCATCAAACGCTTTCCACATCCCGATGAGCCCGGTCCCGCCGCCGGCCGGATAAAGAATCACATCGGGCAACTGCCAATTGAGTTGCTCCGCTAGTTCGTAACCGAGCGTCTTTTTCCCTTCGACCCGATACGGCTCTTTAAGTGTGGACATGTCGAACCAACCTTCATGTTGTTTGCGCCGGCCGATTTCCGCGGCGCAATCGGTAATCAATCCGTCGATCAGAGTCACGTGAGCGCCCAACTCGTGACACTCGACGATGTTTGCACGCGGTGTGTCGCGCGGCATGAAGACATGCGCCTCCACACCGGCTCGAGCCGCGTACGCAGCGAGTGCGCCACCGGCGTTACCCGCGCTGGGGACCGCCAGCTTGGTTGCGCCGAGATGTTTTGCCATCGACACGGCGACGCTCATTCCCCGCGCTTTGAAACTCTGCGTCGGATTGAGCGACTCATCTTTGATCCAAAGATCAACGTCATCGCTCCCGCAGGCTCGGGATGCGCGCAGCAATGGCGTTCCGCCTTCGCCTAACGAGATCGGCTGAACATCGGATGGCAACGGCAAGACTTCGCGATAACGCCACAATGATTGCTCGCGTTTCGATAGTGTCTCGCGCTTTAGCGTTCGGCTCGCCGCTGCGAGATCGACGATTGCGAACAGCGGTTTATTGCAGGAGCCACAAAGATTTTGGAGCCGAGACCATTCATGCTCACGTCCGCACGCACTGCATTCGAGACGCTTTAAAAACATCGGAGCAATGGAGCGTACATCTCTGGGAAGCGCACGCGCCCTCGCGTGCTCTTTTCGGCGCCCTCACCGAAAAGTCCCTTATTAGAGCTGAATTGGACAGAGAGAAAAGTCCGCGATGGCGAGGCCGCCATCGCCAGCACGCGGGACGCGTGCGCTCCCCAGAAAATGCGCACTGCTTCACATAGCAGGCGCTACAGCACGACTTGCGCGTCGTGATACATTTCAACGAAATGAATTTGCTAACGCTGACGGAAATTCGCCGGGCGACGCAGAATGGAACGACCTCTGCACGCGTGCACGTGCAGGTCGAAAACGCGACGCCGAAGCTCACGCGCGAACAACAGCCGTATTGCGAGCTTTCGTTGGCCGACGCATGCGACCGCATGACGCTGCGCGTCTGGAGCGATCATCCCGCGTACAAAACGTGCAGCGCGTTAACCAATCAGGATTTCATCGAGCTGACTGCAGAGTTTTACCGGTCGCAATACGGACTCGACGCCCGCAAGTGGACGCAGCGGCCGCTGACAGAACAGGAAAAGAACGAATTGCTCCAGGGGCCCGCAGATTTACGTGCCAAACAGGCGTCGGATTTCGAATTCGTAAAGCAAACGGTCGCTGACATCAGCGATCCACGATTGCTCGCGTTGGGTGAAGCTTTTCTCAGCGAATGGGGGGAGCGGTTCCGGCGCACCGCGGCCGCGCGGAATTATCATCACGCGCGGCGCGGCGGACTGGTCGAACATACTGCACAGATGATGCGCGTGGCTAAGGGGATTGCGCCGCTTTATCCTGAGTTGAACCTCGACCTGTTACTCACGGGAATTCTCTTCCACGATTCCGGAAAACTGTGGGAGAACGCGTTGCCCGAAAATGGATTCGCAATGGGTTATGACGAGCTTGGTGAACTGATGGGACACATCTCCATCGGTCTCGAGTTGGTGAACGCATTATGGAGAAGGTTAAGCGTCGAAAACGCCGATGCGTGGAAAAATCTCACGCCGGCATCAGAAGACGTGCGAATGCATCTGTTGCACCTCATCGGCGCGCATCATGGCGAGCCGGAATTTGGTTCGCCGGTTTCGCCGAAGACGCCCGAAGCGATGGCGCTTCATTACATCGATAATCTGGATGCGCGTCTGGAGATGTTCGCCGCGGGTTACACCACGGCTAAACCGCTGGCCGCGCGCATTTTTGATCGCGTGCGGCCGTTGCCCGGAAATTTGGTGAAGTCGCTGGAAAAATTTCAGCAAGCAGCCAGTCCGAAACCGCCCGAAGACAAACTTCTGTGACGCGGTACGAGCACACGCAAATCGGTCATGTAATTATTTGGTCCGTTCTCGGGATCATTCTGATTGCAAGCTGCGGATTGATAGGATCACCGCCCCGTCGCGAGCCGCCGGTGATCGTTTCGATCATCCTGCTGGTTTGCCTCGTCCTATTCTACAGACTCAGGATTACGATCGACGGAGAGACTCTCTGTGCCTCCTTTGGTATTGGCATTATCTGCAAGAAAGTGCGGCTCGCGGACATTGTCGGATGCGAGCCGATTCGCATCCGCTGGTGGTATGGCTGGGGAATTCATCTGACTCCTTGGGGCTGGCTTTACAATGTTTCCGGCCTCGATGCAGTGGCGATTACGTTGCGCGATGGCAGGAAATTCGCGCTTGGCACTGATGATCCACAGGGACTCACAGCAGGAATTCGAGACGCAATTCGCATCAACTAGGGCGAGTTAAGGAAACCAGTAGCCGCTCGAAGCGCCACAGGCGCTGTCTCAAAATCGAGCCTGGGGTAGCGCCCTAGGCATTCAAATCGCCATGCAAACAAGCGCTGAAAGCGCGATTCAATTGATGCCTGATCCAACTGGTGTGCCGGGAGTGAATCGCGTCACAGTCGCGGGCCTCATGTCTTTTCTATTTTCAAAGACCTGGGGCGTTGCCCCAGGCTTTGATGTGACAATCGCGCCTTCGGCGCTAGCTAGCAGCATAGCTGCTTTGGGAAAGGCATGCGCCCGCGCTCGGGATTGCGATTTTCTCAACTGTGCCGCCGTAAACCACCTTCAGAAAAAAACGTATTTCGGCCCGACGCCGAAACCAGCACGCGCGACGCGTGCGCTAGCCTACTACAGCTGCCGGAACCAGCGGAGCGCGATCGAAGTTTGGGCATCATTGGCTTCGTGACCGCCGCGGAACGTCCCTATCTTGATTCGTTGAAATCCGGTGCGTTTGATTGAACCAGCGACGTTGTACTGCTGTTCCAAAGTGGCGATCCGATCGTCGCGCCCGGCGCTGATGTAAACCGGCGTCAGCAGAAAATCTTTGCCGGGCGCGACGCGCGCGTATCCCTCACTCAATCGGTCTTCATTGGCACCGGTGATGTAAATCCCCGCGATATGACAGCCATGCTTCGCCAGTAATGGTGCGACCACACCTACGCCTTTGCCGCCGCCCGAAAATCCAGCACACGCGACAGGCCACTTGTTGGAACCGGGAAAGCTGCGGTGCAGCGCGTCGATCGCGGCGAGCGTCATAGCCCCACGCCACGCAGCGGTGTCGCTACGCGCACGCTGCGGACCGTCGCCCGCAAGCACCACCCAACCTTCCGCAAGTCCGATTCTGCGATAGAAATCGACAAGGTCATCGCGATTTTGGCGTTTGGAATCGCTGGTCGAGCACACGACCAATACCGGCCAAGTTTTTTGTGGATCAAAATTCGAAGGAGCAGCGAGCACGGCCACTGCATTCGACGGCACAACATTCCCGCCTTGGCTGGCCAACGACTTTTCCTGAGCGCTTAACGGAACGTTAGCTTTGACGGTTGAACCCGGAGAAAAAGCGACTCCGGCGAATGCCAACGAACCTGCGATTGCTGCGACCGAGCCAGCATGGAGTAGTACGATCAATCCGAGCAATGAAATTACTCGGACGCGAGTCCGGCAAACGTGCTGGGAAGCTCGTAGGACCATACTGCCTCGTATTCAAAAAACGTGCGGAACGGAACGCTCAAATCTAATTTAGATTGAAAATGTGAAATCCGCCATGGCTCCCCGAATTCGCACCAACGTGCAGGTGATGTTTTTTGATACCGATTGCGGAGGCGTTGTGTCCAATATTGCATATCTGCGCTTCATTGAGATAGCGCGCACACATCTTGCGGAGGAGCTCGGGCTGCCGGTCGTGGAGATGGCGCAAAAGCAAACGTATCCGGTTGTGGTTCGCACCGAGATCGATTATCGGCGTGCGGCAAAGCTCGGCGACGGGCTGGTGATTGAAGGCTGGCTGGATCGCGTAGAGCGCGCGCGATTCTGGTGTGCGTTCCGCATCACCCGCCCACAAGACAACACATTGATCGCCGAGTGTCGCCAGATGCTGGCATTGATAGAGATGGCGACGGAAAAATTGCTGCGTTTGCCTGAGCATTGGAAAACGTACGACAAACTCGACTCCAGCGGAGATAACAAACGGAAATCTCAAACCGGAACCGTTCCCGGTGCAGAATCTGTGCAATGACCGCAAGCGCGCGCACCCTAAGCATCGAAGAAACGCTGCTTGAACCACCTGCGTTGCCGCCGCCGCCCACGCGCCATGCTCTGCTAGTAATTCTGATCGCGCTTGCTGCGCTGTTGCACGTCGTGACCATTGGGACCGGGGATCTCTACAGTGAAACGGAGGGCCAATATGCCGGAGCAGCGCGTGAGATGGTGGCGAGTCACAATTGGTTGCTCCCAACGAACAACGGCATACCGCGCCTGCAAAAACCGCCACTGCTCTACTGGCTCATCATTGCATCGTATGAAATTCTCGGCGTGAATGAGGCAGCGGCCCGTTTGCCGCTCGCGCTCGCCGTCGTAGCCACGGTTGCACTTATCTTTTTGATCGGCGAAAAGCTCTCGGATTACTGGCGCGGTTTCATCGCAGGTCTGATCTATCTCAGCTTTTGCGGCACGTTTCTTCTCGCGCGCATTGTCATGCCTGAACCGCTCGTCACCGCGTTCATGACCGGCGCGATGTTCTGCGGAATATGCGGCTATGAGCGCAGGCGCCATCGGCGCTTGTGGTTCGCCGGTGTCTGGATTTTCGTTGGGCTAGCGTGCCTAACGAAAGGTGTGCTCGGCATCGTTTACCCGGCTGTCGTTTTTATTTTGCTGTCGATTTTTTATCGCGAAGCGAGGATACGATTTCGCGCGCTTCTGCGCTGGGAATATGCGCTGATTTTTCTTTTGATCCTGGCGCCTTGGCACATCTGGGCGCAATGGCATTTTCCGCATTATTTTCGTTACGTCAGATCCGAGTGGCTGGGACACCTGCGCGGGCTCACCGATGAGACGCACGATTTCCTCGGCGTGCCCGCCTATCAATTTGTGATCCTGCACGTGGGCTGGTGGTTTCCCTGGTCGATTGCGCTGCTGCCCGGCGTCATCTTTGCCTGGCGGCGCGTTACCCGGCCGCAGGAGATCAATTTCGGCGATGCATTACTATTTTGCTGGATGGGAGTGGTGTTCATTCCACTGCTCTTTTTGGGGCAACGACAGGATTACTATTCGATGAGCATGTGGAGCGCGCTTGCACTCTGGGCAGCCATGGCTTGGGATCGGATTCCTCAATCATTGCGCGCCGCGGGCGCAATCGCGGTGGGTATCATCGGGCTGATCCTTGCAGGCGGAGTGCTGTTCGCCGCGCGTACAGCGCGGCCTTTGAACGGAACCTGGGGAGTGATGGACGCGCGCTGGACTGCGTGGAGAGCCTTGGATGATATGCCTGTGTCCGCGTGGATAGCACTGCGGCCCATGCTGATGATTACGGCTATCTCATTCGTGTTCTTCTCGATCATAGCGCTCTACTTGATTTTCAAACAACACGCGAAATTCGCGGCCATTGCTCTTGCTGCGTCGATGATTCCAGCCGGTCTAAGCATGGTAATAGGCGTCGCGAAAATCGCGCCCTATTTCTCACTCGCCGATGTCGCGCGTTACCTTAATCCACGACTGGAGACAGGCGGCCACGCTATGTTCGAAGGGCCGCTGGACGACAGCAGCAGCCTTATTTTTTATCTCAATCGAAGATTCTTTTTTGTTAACCAGAATCCCCGAAAAGAAGCTCCGATGGGTTCACCCGCTACCGACGTTTTTTTGAATGAAGAAGCTGTTCTGGAAAAATGGCGTCAACCCGATGCGGTCTACCTGATTGTGGAGCAAAGCCGCGCGGGTTACTGGAAAAACCAACTTGTCAGCCGGTTTCATGCTTATCACCAAGTCACTACGTCCGGCACGTATGTCGTGCTTAGCAATCAACTGTAAACGACTTCCTTCATCTCGTCAGCGTCCTTGAAAAAGGACCGAGTCGCGCTACTATGCCGGCTCGCTTCCACTCAACTCTTCACCGGTTCAAAGAATTTATGTCGCAACATCGCAGTTTAAAAGGCGCCAGCACCATTGCGGCTAAACGCAACGTGTTGAAACGCTTCGAGCGTGTCGAGCTTCTCAAGAAACGGAAACAGTGGAAGGACGGTCAGAAAGTGATCGGCCTGCCGAAGACAAAGCCAGACGTATAGCATTCAGGTCATCCTGAGCGGTGCGGAGCAGAGTCGAAGGATCCCGTAGGGTTTACGTCTGGATCTCGCCGCGGGATTCCTCGACTTCGCTCGGAATGACGGTTGGTATAAGAGAGCGCCATGCGCCTTAATCGCTTCCTCGCCGCTGCGGGTATTGGATCGCGCCGCCATTGCGATGAATTGATCGCGGCGGGCCGCGTCACGATCAACGGTAAAACGTGCACCGACTTCAGCGCACAACCCGACACGCGTGACCACGTCAAGGTGAATGGCAAACTTGTTCGTGCCGCGCCGCCATTCACCATCATGTTACACAAGCCCGCCGGATTCGTTTCGACCCGGAAAGATCCCCACGTACGCGATACGGTTTTTGATTTGTTGCCGGCAAAATTCTCCGGGCTATTCAACATCGGGCGTTTGGACGCGCAAACGGAAGGTTTGCTTCTTCTCACAAATGACGGAGATCTCGCACAGAGCCTGACGCATCCACGTTACAAAATTGAGAAGGAATACGAAGTGACACTGGATCGCCCATGGGATCCCGAACTTGCGTCGAAATTGCTGCGCGGAATTTTTCTCGACGGTCAGCGAGCGAGGATTGCGCGACTCCATTCTGTGTCGCCCGTTCGCCTCCGCGTTGTCCTGCGACAGGGAATCAATCGCCAAATTCGCCGTATGTTCGAAGCTGTTGGTTACCGCGTCAAAGATCTCATCCGTATTCGCATCGCTAATCTTCGGCTTGGTGACTTGCCGCGAGCTCATTGGCGCCCGTTGACAAAGCGCGAGCTGGAATTAATAGCCAAGGAATGACGGCTTTGGCAGCCGTCACACCTCGATGGCTGGGAAGCCGTCGTTCCTTGAGATGAAACTCGACGATTGTAATGTGCTGATCACAGGTGCTTCAGCCGGCATCGGCCGTGAATTTGCACGTCAACTTGCCAGTCGTGCCCGTTCGATGATTTTGGTCGCACGCCGGGATGAAAAACTGATCGAGCTTGCTGATCAACTTCGAGGAGAGCATCGGAAGCTTCTTATTCACATTCGGAAGGTCGATCTTGCTGATCTTCGGCAGTTGCAGGCTTTCCTGGAGCAGCTTGATGGCGAGAAGCTCGAAGTCGATCTCTTGATCAATAACGCCGGACTCGGCGACAGCGGTCCTTTTTCGGAGAGCGATCCCGATCGGAACAAGGAAATGATAGTCGTAAACGTCGAGACGTTAACGTTGGTTACTCGTCATTTGCTTCCGCGAATGATCGCACAGCATCGCGGCGCCATTCTCAATGTTAGTTCGTCGGCTGGCTTTCTCCCGATCCCCGGCTCCGCCGTTTACGCCGCCACGAAAGCGTATGTGACAAGTTTTTCCGAAGCGCTTAGAGCCGAGCTCCGCGAAACGGGGATAAGCGTATGCGCGCTTTGCCCCGGTCCTGTGGTAACGGAATTCCAGCAAGTCGCCAAGCGAGGCGGAGCGCGGCCTGACATCGGTCCGAAGTTCCTCGTAGTTACGGTCGAACAGGTCGTGCGCGACGCGCTCGCAGCACTCGAAGCAGATCGGCCGCTAATAGTTCCGGGATTGGCGATGAAGCTGTTGATGCTTCTCGCGCGATTAATGCCAATGCCAGTGCTTCGATGGGTGGCACGGATGTCACCGAGATCACGCGGCGTCGTGTAGCAACAGAATCGCGTGAGCAGATCGCATACATGGCTAGCGGTGAAACCAGTTGTGCTCGCTCGCGAAAACCGGGTGAGTAATGACAATTTCCGAAGCCTGAGAAAACACAACAATTGCCCCGAGCACAATGAGTGGCGAAGCGGTTTCAATCCAACGAGTTTGGCGGAGTCTCGAAGTCGCGAGGCGGCACAAGCAGGAAACCCCATAGACATAACTCAGTGCAAAAGGAATCATCGCGCCGCTCAACAAGCGGCCCGATGTAAAATAGGGATGCGAACGGGATGGATTAACGCAACTGCCAAAATCGAATTGAATTGAAAGCAGCCCAAGGAAAGCGACTCCGGCTGCAAAAATCAGAATTGCTACGGCAATGGCCTGCCGTTGGAATCCCGAAAGTGCAAATGGTTTTCTTAATCCGACGACCGCTGCCGCAATAAACACGAGCGAGGAAATGGCGTACAGCCAATCCGCTATTTGCCAATCGAACCGTTTGCCGTGCCACTCAACTTCGCCGCGCCAGAAAGTTGCAATTAAATCCGACCAGAAAAACCAAAGCCCGTGAGGGCTGAAAATTGGGTGCTGCCACCACTCGAGGAACGGCTTCCGCGTCCAGTCCAGGAACACGATTTTCGCCGTTGATCCGGTGACATCGCCAAACTGCAGTTTCAGCCAAACCATCCAACTGCAAACCGGAACGGCGGCGCAAAAGAACAATGCAGCAAGCGGGATTAAGCCGGCGCGACGACTTCGTCGAACGATTCGGGCAAGGCTGGCAAGGATGACTGCGACCGCAATGATAATCAGCGGCAGGTTCGACAATTTGGTGAGGTACGTAGACGCAATCGCCGCGCCTGTGATTGCTCCGAGCAAAAAGCTCGGCGCGTCCGTTCGCAGCCATTGCAAAACGCAAAGAAACAGCAGGCCGAAACACAGCGGCGAAAGGACATCGTTGTTGATTGCGTAGAACACATTCTGCGGAATGAAAGCCAGGAGTAGCGGCACACCGAGACGCACTTCGAGGCGCTCCGGCGCAATTGTTCGCGCAGCCACATAGCCCAACCAAACGACGATCGACATGAGCGCAACATTCAGGAACCGAATCCAATACAACGATTCAATGCCGACCAATCCAATCTGCTTCCCAATCCACCACCACATGCCCGCAAGAGCGTAATACAGCGGCGGCTGAGACGATTCGAAATTCATTTCGCTGCTCCATGCCGCTCGCGTTGCCGCAATCTCCGGTTCAACTTTCGACCAGGATTCTTTCCATAGCGGCGGCGGAAATTTCGCATCTGGAAACCGCTCCGGCGGAGACAGGAACTCCGGCGAAGCATAAGGAACAATCCAGTTCAGCGTTTCTTCTTTCAGCCGATCGAAACTGCGCGGAACCTGCGCATGCGAATACTGCGTGATCAGATCGAAATGCAGATCCTCATCAATATTGCTGAAGAACGGGAATGCTGCTGAGAAGATGAAAACACGAAGAGCCGCGGCGAGACAAAGGAGGGAAATCAGTACGAGTTCGTTGCGATTCGTTCTTGATCCGGCAACGAACATAGGAATCGCCTGTTAAAGACGGGACACGGCGAACAGTTCCACATTCCATAGCGAGCGCAAAAAGCGACGCGAGGACGCGTGCGCATTCCAAAAATTTTCGCGAAACGTGGCGAGCCTTGTTCGATTGCACGAAGTGCCTTGGGAGTGCGATGCGTCCTCGCATCGGTTTTATTCCCCCGACGTGCAGAAAAAGAAAAGCGGCGGTCGCATTCAGACCGCCGCTTTAAAACTTTCGAATCCTGCAGGAATCTCTACGAGGATTTATATTTAACCGAGCAGCCGTACGGCTTCGTCTCTGGTGTCGCGACCGATTTACCCGACAACGATTGCTCCAGCGCCGCCTTCACGTAGTTCGTAGAACTTGGAATGTCCGACGGGTTTGGGGTGGCTTTGCTGTCAATTGCGCCGTGGTAAATGATTTTCCCTTCTGGATTGATAATCACCATGTTCGGCGTGTTTTTCGCGCCGTAAGCGCGGCCTGCGTTGCCTTCGGGATCCAATAGCAGCGCGGTCTCATGCGTCTTCCACGAGCTCGCGATCTTTTGCGCCTCTTCCGGTGTCAGATTTCCTTCTGTGCCGGGCGCGTTGGAATCGATGGTCAGCCAGACAACACCTTTGTCCGTGAACTCTTTCTGCAGGTTTTGCATATTGCTGCTGCCGTAATGCTTTTTCACGAACGGGCACTGTGGATTAAACCATTCAAGGACGACGTACTTGCCCTTGTACTGCGACAGCGAATGCGTCTTACCATTGGCATCCGGGAGCGAAAAGTCCGGCGCAGAGCTGCCGACCGGTGGCGCATCGGCGGCAAAGACTGCGGTTCCGATCAGTGATGTAAAAAGGGTCAGTATGATTTTCGTATTCATAGGATCATTAGAAACATGGCTTCCGAGATAGTTCAAATTCTCCCAAGTAACAAATTTGTGGGGATTGATAGGGCGCGACCGCTGGGCGCGCCGGGCTACTATCGGTCGAACTTCTCAGAACCCGAGGCATTCCTAAATTTATTCTGAAGCGACGCGGCGCGCGGCGGTCTCAAGCTTGTCCAAAATCATGCCCTTAGTGAGCACTTCCGGAAAAACAATGGGCTCTTCGTTTTTCGCAGGATAAAGCACGTAGAG
>DASXOI010000009.1:0-2204 GCA_036494375.1 Candidatus Udaeobacter sp. | reverse complement strand
TTTGTGATATCAGGTGCCTTGGTGGGATCGGGATCGGTGCCGTTGATTCGCGTTGGAGCAAGGAACCATTGCATGCATTCGATGTAACGAGCTGGCGTGCCGTTGTTTGCATCCATGTTCCGGCAACCGATCCACTTTGCGCCGGGCGCCATGCCAATCTGGTTGCCCTGCCCGTCATCGCCGATCATCGTTCCCGTCGTGTGCGAGCCGTGAGCCTGGTCGTCGCACGGGAACGGCGAATCGTTTCCGCAAACGTTACCGACACTGTCATGAATGGAGTCGTGCCAGTTGTAATCGTGATCGGCATTTTGGCCGTCCCATCCACGGTAATGCGGCTTCAGAGCGTTATGGGTCCAGCGCACACCGGTGTCCGCGCTGGCAACGACAATGTTCTGGCCGGTGAACCCTTGCGCCCATACCTGCGGTGCATGCGTGTAATTGATCCCGGGTTCAATCGTAGCCGGCTGCTGCAAGCTTGAGGGGACGTCGACATAAGAGTCCGATTTAGGAAGATGATTGTCGATGCGCGGATTACCTTCCACTCGCGCGACGTCAGAACGCGCGGCTAATGCTTCAGCGACATCGCGAGTTCCTTTCACCAGGATTGCGTTAACTATGTAGAAGGGTTGATGCTCAAGCCCGCGTTCACGCATCCATTGCAGAATTGGCCCCTGCGTCGTCTGTGCCTTGTTGAAAAGGGTTTGGAACACGAAACGACCTTTTTCGGCTTTCGTCTCAAGGTTAGCGGCCCCGCTCAAATCGGCCTGGTCAGCCAAAACAACGAAAAATTCCGCTTGCTGACCATTAACAGTGTGCTGCATCACCCACGGCGCGATCTTGCTTGATTGAAACGGTCCGGTAACGCGGGTGGGTGCAGCTACTGCTGCTTGGCGCGAGGAAGCGATGGCTCCCAGGACAGCGACAAGAGCTGCGAACAGAAGTAGTGAAGAAAAAACACGGCGATAACGTGACAGCGCGAATGTGGAAGTCCGAGGTAGATTTGTGATCATTGATTCCGGTGGTTTGAATTAGCTGGTTGCGAGCGCAACCGGATTTTGTCTTACCCTAAACCGCTGCGCTTTGTCAAACCTTTTCGCGCAACTTTGATTGCTTCGAAACTTCGAAGTTGATGCCGTTCGCTCGATATCATTGATGGCGTCCTGGGATTCGCCTCGTTAGGCTGTTCGGCGGGCTGCCGAACAGGGCACGTGGGCCGCGTGCGCTCCCGGGAGTTACCGGAACGCGTGTTGGTCATTTGGTTCGGCAACGACATGCCGGCGCTTCGCGCGCAAGCCATTGTGCGCTCCCTTTCATCCATAAACAGGAACTCGCGAGCTTTCGCTCGCGAGTCCCGAATCTAACCAACTAAACGCTGGAGCTTAAGGTCGTGGTGGTGGTGTGGGTCGCGGCCTGGGCGTCGGCGAAGACCTTGGTGGCACACTCGCAGTTGCCGTGGCCGTGGCCGTAGCCGTAGCCGTAGCTGTCGGTGTATGCGTAGCAGTTGCTGTGGCCGTCGGCGTAGCTGTCGGTGTATTCGCAGCTGTGGCTGTGGCTGTGGCCGTTGGCGTAACAGTAGGTGTATTCGTAGCTGTTGCCGTGGCTGTTGGCGTCGGCGACCCTCCTCCGCCGCAGATTGACGCCGGCGTCACCGTGACCGTATAGGCTGGGCACCCCGCGTTCGGAGTCACTTCGCTTACCACCACAACAAAGGTCTGCCCGTTGTCGACGTTGAACGAGAACGGGGCTGGCACCCCAATATCCGGGCTGCTACCTGAATCTCCGATCCAGTTAGTGCAGATATTGTTTGGATCAAAGCTACCCAGGTAAGCGGCGATGAAGATGAAGTTCGTGCCTGTGCATGCCGTGTCGGTATCAACCGTCACGCATTGAGTCGCGCCCGTTGTGTTGGTGAACGTGTACGAATCGTAGTGCCTCGGCGTTGAATCACCAAAGATCGCACATGTCGTGCTCGGCGGACACGTTTGCGGAATACCGCTGCGGAAGAGCCGATCAGTTTGTGTGGGATCGCTGCCGGTTAGGCTTCCGTTGACTATGCAGCCACTGGGTGAACCCGTTGCCGTTGGCGTTGGCGTCGGCGACTGTCCGCCTCCAGCGCAGTTGTAAGTGACTTTTAGGCCATTGGTGAGCGTAGCTGTGCCGCACGAGAAGGTCGTAGCCGGACCAGTCGAGCTTGATTGCACTCC
>DASXOI010000008.1:0-4639 GCA_036494375.1 Candidatus Udaeobacter sp. | reverse complement strand
CCAAAAGCACTGCGTGCAAAATCCTGAACGAGCTGCCGACTTTCGCGCTAGCTTCGCGAGTGCGCACACGCCGTCGCGTCGCTCTTGTGAGCACGGTTTGCCGCGGGCTACTTACATGGTCCCGGCACAGGGATCACGAGTTTGCCGTCCTTCTCGGCGACAAAGTTTTCGGAGCTGCTGGATGAGCTGCCGTTTTCGTCCTTTTTCTCAACATTGATCACGAGCTTTTTCGTAGGCTTGAGATTCAGGCAAACTTTGCCGGTTGGTCCGTCCATCGGCGTCGTTGCTTTCTTAACGTCTTCCGGCGTCAGGCTAACAAGCTCAATCTTTGAAATTTTTCCTTCGGCTCCCGATTGCATCATTTTGTAAAACTTGAGGGCCTGGGGATCTGAGCCTTGCGTGTAAAGGAAAGATTCCAACGTGGCTGTGTCCTTGCCTTCCAATGCTGCTTTGTATTTATCGGTGAACGCTTTTTCCTGCTCAGGTGAAGCGGCCACTAAGCCGAACGCGAGCGTGAATACGAGTGCGCCAGCTACTGTAAAGATTTTCGTCGAGCTTTTCATGGCCGCCACCGTAGTCGGCTCGATTTCTGCAACGCAAGCCAATTCGAAAAAGAAAAATCGTTGCTGAGTCGCGTTGCGCGGAGTATTCCATTTCGCCCGTCTGGGCACATAGCTGTTGTCATGTTGAGCGAAGCGAAACATCTCGGTTTCATTCTTGTCGGACCGGTCGAGAAAAGATCAGAGATTCTTCCCCCCCCACTACGGGATCAGAATGACATCCTTGTTCGATCGTTAGTTTCCCGATGAACATCCACGAATATCAGGCCAAAGAGTTGTTGCAGAAATTCGATGTGGCTACAACGCGCGGCAGAGTCGCGACGACACTCGAAGACGCAGAGCAGATAGCGCGTGAGCTTGGGGATATAGATATTGTCGTTAAGGCACAGATCCACGCCGGCGGACGCGGCAAGGGCAAATTCAAAAACGGATTTAAGGGTGGCGTGCACGTTCGCAAAACGCCTGACGAAGTGCGTGATGTTGCGGCGAATATGCTCAGCCAGATTCTAGTGACGCACCAGACGGGACCAACTGGTCGCCTGGTGAACAAAGTTCTCGTGGCAGAATCGGCCGATATTGCGCGGGAAATCTATTTTGCCGTTCTCCTCGATCGCGCTACCGCTGCGCCTCTGATTGTAGCAAGCACGGAAGGCGGCGTGGAGATTGAAGCTGTTGCAGCGAAATCGCCCGAGAAAATTATTCGGGAGCCGATTGATCCATTAGCCAGCCTGCAACCATACCAGGCGCGCAAACTGGCAATCCAACTTGGTTTCGAATCATCGCAGCTAAAGAACGCGTCAAAATTATTCGAAGGACTTTATCGCACTTTCATCGCGTACGATTGTTCGATGGTAGAGGTCAACCCACTGGTCGTTACGAAGAAAGGCGAAGTTCTGGCGCTGGATGCCAAGTTTAACTTTGACGACAACGCGCTGTATCGGCATCCGGAGATCGCTGCGATGCGTGACGTAGCTGAGGAAGACCCTCGCGAAGTCGAAGCGTCAAAACATGGACTCAATTACATCGGGCTAGACGGCGACATAGCGTGCCTGGTCAATGGCGCCGGACTTGCAATGGCTACCATGGACATCATCAAGTTTTACGGTGGCGAACCGGCGAATTTCCTCGATGTCGGGGGCGGCGCGACGGAAGAGCAGGTGACCGAAGCGTTTAAAATTCTGATCGCGGACAAAAAAGTGAAAGCGATTCTGGTAAACATTTTCGGCGGCATCATGAAATGCGACGTAATCGCGCAAGGCATCATCGATGCAGCGAAGACCGTGAAACTGTCGGTGCCGCTCGTCGTTCGCTTGGAAGGAACAAACGTTGAGCAAGGCAAGCAGATGTTGAAGCAAAGCGGTCTGGCACTAATTGCCGCGGACGATCTCGCGGATGCGGCGCAGAAAGTCGTTGCTGCGGCAAGTGCCAAGTCATGACGCTATACGATGAAAGCGATGCTGGTAGGCATCGCACTCCAAAGGCATTGCGTGCGAAATGCCCGCAAAACCCGTTCCGTTTCGCGAAAGCTTTCGGAGTGCGCGCGCGTCCTCGCGTCGCTTTAACGATCGTCTTTGTCACAGTTACCGCCACGCTTTGCGGCGAGGACCTTCCGCGGAAATCCAAAGCGCCTCGCGAAACTTATCCGAATATCGACGTGATCTACGATTCCGTGACCGCGCCTGATGGGAACCGTTTGCGCACAATCATTACCAGGCCACGGAACACAAAAGGAAAACTTCCGGTGATCTTCGTTGCAGGTTGGTTGAGCTGCGATTCGGTCGAAGCCCCCGGTGGCACAAAGGACGAGAGCGGCTTGGTTTTTCGCGGTCTGGCTCAGCTTCCGAACTTCGTTCTGTTCCGAACGGATAAGCAGGGCGTTGGAGATAGCGAAGGCGTTTACTCCGAGACGGATTTCGATTCAGAGCTCGCGGGTTATCGTGTGGCCTTCCGCGCGATGAACAACTACGAATTTATTGATACAAAAAAAATTTACATCCTCGGGATCAGCAATGGAGGAGGGTTTGCACCACTCGTTCCGGAATCAGAGGCAGAACGAGCGCAGGTCCGCGGCTACATTTCAGTCGGCGGCTGGGTAAAGACCTGGTTTGAGCACATGCTCGAAATCGAGCGACGCCGATTCGCGCTGATGGGAAAAGCGCCCGGCGAGGTTAACAATCGCATGAAAGACGCGGCGACGCTTTATCACGAGTGGCTGATCAAGGGCCGACCGATCGATGACATTTTGAAGGAGCGACCCCAGTTGGCCGATGTCTGGCCCGAGGGAAAGGACCATGGGCATCTTTATGGGCGACCGCTTCGTTTTTATCAGCAGTTACAACAACTGAATCTCGCCGCCGCGTGGTCGCGCCTGAAAGTTCCCACTTATGTTGTTCGTGGCGCGTTCGATTGGATTATGAGTCGCGACGATTCCGAATTGATCGCTTCGTACGTGAATGACAATGGCGATCTCGCGACGTTTTATGAAATCCCCCAGACAGGCCACACGTTTCAGCATTATTGGAGTTTGGCTGACGCGTTCAAAGGAAAGCGCGCGCCGTTCGACCCCAAAATCATCGGACTGTTGGCCGACTGGCTGCGCAACAAAGCGATTACGCATGAAGATTAAGAATATCGCGTTTGTTGGAATTCCAGTGACTGTGGCGATGGTGCAAGATCTCGACGGAAACAAGCTTATAATTCACAAACTCAAACCCGAAAACGAGAAAGGAGTCTGCAAATGATCACAAATGAAGTGGCTTTTGTTGCGATTGCAGTGTCTGACAAGGAACGCGCGCGGAAATTCTATCAGGAGACGTTGGAGTTAAAGCCTGCGCGCACGCAGATGGATGGCGCGTGGGTCGAGTACGATCTTGGCTCAACCACGATCGGAGTTGGTTGTCACCCGGCGTGGCAACCTTCGCGCGACGGGACGACGGTCGCTTTCGAGGTCGAAGACATCGATGCTGCTTACACGAAGCTCAAAGAGCGCGGCGTGAAATTCGACATGGAAAAGACAGAGACGCCGGTCTGCTGGATGGCGCAATTTCGCGACCCGGACGGGAACAAGCTCGTGATTCACAAGAGAAAAGAAAAATGAATCTGGAAGCCAGGAAACCAAGAAGAATGAATCAGGAAAACAGGAAAGCAGGAAGATCCGCTGTCTCCGTTTGTGTTCTTCATGGATTACTGGCTTCCAGATTATTTCCTCTTTTCCTGCTTTCCTGATTTTTATGTCTGTTTTGGTTGATAAGGACACGCGACTCGTTGTGCAGGGTATCACCGGTAGCGCGGGGGCGTTTCACACCCGGCAGTGCATGGAGTACGGCACGAACGTGGTCGCCGGTGTCACGCCGGGAAAGGGCGGCCAAATGTTCGAAGGGAAAGTGCCGGTGTTCGATACCGTTTGGGAAGCGCGACAAAAGACCCGATGCAACGCGTCGATGGTGTTCGTCCCTGCGCCTGCCGCTGCGGATTCGATCCTCGAAGCAGTTGATGCCGGAGTCGAGTTGGTGGTTTGTATCACGGAAGGAATTCCAGTGATGGATATGATGCGCGTGAAAGCGCTCATGCGCGGAAAGAAATCGCGACTGATCGGGCCGAATTGTCCAGGCATCATCACGCCCGGACAATGTAAGATTGGAATTATGCCGGGTTATATTCACAAGCCCGGCAATATTGGCGTGATCTCGCGCTCCGGGACGCTGACCTACGAAGCCGTGTGGCAGTTAACATCACGCGGCTATGGACAATCAACCTGCATCGGGATTGGCGGCGATCCGATTCACGGTCTGTCGCATCTCGAGTGCGTGAAGTTATTTAATGACGATCCGGGCACAGACGCGATGATCTTGATCGGGGAGATCGGCGGGTCCGCAGAAGAAGAGGCGGCCGAGTGGATCAAAGCGAATTGCAAAAAGCCTGTGGCAGCATTCATCGCGGGAAAAACAGCACCGCCGGGCCGGCGGATGGGGCATGCGGGCGCGATCGTTTCCGGCGGAAAAGGAACTGCAGCGGGAAAAATTGAAGCGCTGGAGGCCGCGGGAATCGCAGTAGCGGAGACCCCGGCTACAATCGCAGAC
>DASXOI010000007.1:0-5634 GCA_036494375.1 Candidatus Udaeobacter sp. | reverse complement strand
AACGCCGGTCTCCAATCCGCCGGGGCGATCTGGAGATCGCCCTTCCTTGATAGAAGACCAAAGCGGCAACGTTCGCGACTACATTCGCGAGGGCCATCTGATCATCGACGTCGAGCCTGACGGAATTTCAAACGCGCACGTCCAGATCAGCGAAGGCTGGATTGAGACTGGTCCGGAAGATTTCAGCGGTGCGTTTCAGGATTGCGAGATCGGAGAGTTTGGCGCCGGCGATCTAGTGCTCGCCGAAGCAAAACGCGCGCAGTTCGTCGAGCGCTTGAAAGAATGGCGCGCGAACAACGCCAGGATCATAATTTATTTTCAGACTGAAGGCGAGATTGAGCGGTTCCGCGAAATTATGGAGGGGACGATTGAGGGGGTCGATTTCGTCGAGGGCGCGCTTGCGCGCGGATTCTGTTTCCCGGCGGCTAACCTCGTCGTCCTTTCGGCTGCGGAGTTGTTCGGACGGTTCGCAGTCCATCCTCGAAGGCTTTTGCGGCTGCGTCGTGCCGAACGTCACCGCGCTCAAATCGATTTCAGCGAACTCGCTGAAGACGATTTCGTCGTCCATCTCGAGCACGGCATCGGAAGATTCCTCGGGTTGACGAAAGTTGGTAGGGCGCGACCGCCGGGCGCGCCAGACTCGACGGACGGCCCGGCGGGCCGTCCCTACCAGGACGAACAGCAGGAAGTCCTCGCAATCGAGTTCGCCGATGAAGCGAAACTGTATGTGCCCCTCGAGCAAGCTTATCTCGTCTCACGTTACGTCGGCGCAGGAAAAAAATCGCCGCCACTGAGCTCGCTCGGCGACGGCAAATGGGGCCGCGCAAAAATCAAAGCCGCGGCCTCCATTTTCGATTATGCCGGCAAAATGCTCGCGATCCAGGCGGAGCGACAAATGCAGCCCGGCTATGCATTTACGCCGGATACGAAATGGCAGGCAGAATTTGAACGTTCATTCCCGTTCCGCGAAACGCCGGACCAAATGAAGGCGATCATCGACACGAAGATCGACATGGAACGGCCACGGCCGATGGATCGCCTGATCTGTGGCGACGTCGGCTTTGGCAAAACGGAAGTCGCAGTGCGGACGGCGTTCAAGGCTGTGATGGAGGGGAAGCAAGTGGCCGTACTCGCGCCGACTACTGTTTTGGCTCAGCAGCATTCCGAAGTATTCCGGCAACGCATGCTCGAGTACCCGGTGCGGATAGAAATGCTCAGCCGTTTCCGTACGCACTCCGAACAGAAAAAAGTGCTGCAATTGCTGCGCGAAGGCGGTGTCGACATCGTGATCGGCACGCACCGGCTCATTTCCGGCGACGTCGTGTTCAAGGACCTCGGCCTGGTCGTCATCGATGAGGAACAGCGGTTCGGTGTTCTGCACAAAGAGAAATTCAAAGAGCTCTTTAAGCTCGTCGATGTGCTGACACTTTCCGCCACACCGATTCCGCGAACGCTTTATCTTTCATTGGTGGGGGCGAAAGACATGTCCACGATCGAGACTCCCCCCCTCAATCGTTTGCCTGTCGAAACGGTCGTCTCGGCGTACGATGAACGGATCATCCGCGCCGCGATTGATCGCGAACTTGAAAGGCAGGGCCAGGTGTTCTTTCTGCATAACCGCGTGGCGAGCATCGAGCGAGTGCGCGAACGGATCATGCACCTTTGTCCGCAGGCCAGGATCGAAATTGGCCACGGCCAGATGGATGCAGACGAACTGGAAGCTGTGATGGCGCGATTTGTCGCCGGGAAAATAGACGTGCTCGTTTGTACGACGATCATCGAAAGCGGCCTCGATATTCCGAATGCAAACACGATCATCATCGATCGCGCGGATCAATTTGGCCTCGCGGATTTGTATCAATTGCGCGGGCGCGTCGGTCGGGCCGAGCACAAAGCCTATGCGTATCTGCTTCTGCCACGGGAAATGATGACAGTCGGTGCCGCACGCAAGCGGATCAGCGCGATCAAGCAATACAGCTCGTTAGGCGCTGGTTTTCGCATCGCCATGCGGGATTTGGAGATTCGCGGCGCGGGCAGCATTCTTGGTACCGCGCAGAGCGGCCACATCATGGCGGTGGGTTTCGATTTGTATTGTCAGTTGCTCAAGCAGGCAGTGGCGCAGTTGAAAGGACAAAAACCACAGCTGCGGCTGGATGTGGACCTGCGCCTGGATTTTGTGGTGACAAACGAAGCAGAGTTCATACAGCCAGGGAACGACGGCTTCCCAGCCGTTGAATCAATCGTGACGGCTCGAAAGCCGTCACTTCTTCAGCGTCTTCCTGCGTTCATTCCGGTTGCCTACGTGAGCGATCCTGGCATGCGCATACGTTCGTATCGGGAGATTGCGGAGCTCACGTCGCGAGAGCAGCTTGAACGGCTGCGCGATGAGTGGCGCGATCGTTTCGGAGCGTTTCCTCCTGCCGTTGACAATTTGTTTGCGCTGGTCGAGATCAAACGTGCCGCGGCAGAATCAGGGATAAGCCGTGTGGAAGTGCGTGAACGCAAAGTGATGTTGACGCGGCATGGGGATTTTATACTTGTCGCGGGCAAATTCCCCCGTTTAGTTGGACCGAAAATCGATCAACACCTCCCGGAAGTTGTCGAACTGATAAAGAAATTATGAGTAGTTTCAGGCGTGCGTTTGTGACCTTTTTGCTCGTAGTCGGTGCACTTGTTGAAGTCCCCATCTGCAACGTTGCGTGTGCCGAGGGAGAACCAACAGTTGTAGACGGCATTGCCGCGGTCGTAAACGGTGAGGTCATTACCTATTCACAAGTGCGCGCACTATCCGCGCCACAGGAACGCCTGCTCCGCCAGCAGTACACCGGGGCAGATCTTGAGAAAAAATTGACGGAACTGCGTCAACTTTCAGTAAAAGATCTGATCGATCGGCGCCTCGTCATCCAGGCGTTCAAAAAAGAAAGCTTCGAAATCCCTGATCACATCGTGGATCAGCGAATCAATCAGATCATTCACGAAGCGTTTGGTGGCGACCGCAACACGTTTGTCAAAACGCTCGAAGCGCAGAACTACACCTTGGGCGAGTTCAAACAAAAGGAAATGGAAAAAATCATTGTGGGAGCAATGCGCAGCAAGAACGTGAAGACGAACTCCATTGTTTCGCCTACAAAGATCGACGAGTACTACAGGAAACATCGCGATGAATTTACGTCCAAGGAGCAAATTAAATTGCGAATGATCATGATTTCTGGTCATAAGGATACCGCCAGCGCACCGGCGCAAAAAGAACTTGCCGAAGAAGTGCTCGGCAAGCTCGCCAGTGGCGCAGAGTTCGAGCAGATCGCGCAGGTGTATTCCGAGGACAGCACGAAGGACAACGGCGGCGATTGGGGATGGATCGAGCGCAAAACTCTGGCGGAGCCGCTGGAAAAGTTCGCCTTCAACATGCCGGTCGGCAGAGTCAGCAACATCATCGATTACGCCGGCAATTATTACATCCTGAAGGTTGAGGATAAACACGGCGGCAGCACAAAATCTCTCAACGAAGTGCGCGCTGATATCGAGAAGAAACTGATCCAGGAAGAAGCCCAGCAAATTCAGGAGCGCTGGATCGCGGGCCTGCGGGAAAAAGCTTACATCAAGACGTTCTAACACATTCCGCTCTTCCGCTTTTCTTCCTCTTCGGGTTAGTCTTGGTCCTGGTTTTGTTGGTCCAATCCTGTTCGTGCCGATCGAAGAAATTCGATTACGATCACGACTATGAGCACGAGCACGCCAAAGCGGCGTATTGGCATAACACTTGGCGATTGCGCCGGGATCGGACCTGAGATTGTCGAGCTTGCGCTGAAGTCGGGGCGCGTTCCGGATTCGACTGAGTACGTGGTCATCGGGCGGCAGCCAAATTGTAAGCCCGGCGGCCCGACACCGGAAACTGCGCGCGCCGCTGCAGCTGCCCTCGAAGAGGCTGTGACACTCGCTCGTCGCGGCGAGCTCGCAGCCATTGTGACTGGGCCGGTTCACAAGGCCCGAATGTATGAAGTCGGATTTAGATTTTCGGGGCAAACGGAATTCTTTGCGGAGCGCTGTAATATCAAAGATTTCGCCATGTGTTTGACCGGCGGAAAACTCACCGTTGCGCTCGTCTCGGCGCACATTCCCTTGCGCAAAGTACCGCGCGCGCTCAAGCAGTCTGAGATAGTACGTGTCGGCTTGTTGCTCGAGGAATTTCTGCGTTCACGAGGCAAAAATGCGCCGCGCGTTGCCGTTGCCGGATTAAATCCGCACGCTGGCGAATCGGGCAAACTCGGCGTCGAAGAAATTGAAATCATCGCACCGGGTATCGAAGAGTTAAACTCGTCAGTCATCACTCGTCAGCCATCATTCGTTTTCACCGGCCCAATTTCGCCCGACACTGTTTTCCACCGAGCGATTGAAGGCGAATTCGACGCGGTACTTTGCATGTACCACGATCAAGGATTGATTCCGTTGAAGCTCCACGCATTCCACAGCGGAGTGAACGTAACGCTCGGGCTTCCGTTTCCTCGCACCAGTCCCGACCACGGCACTGCATTTGAAATTGCGGGCAAAGGCATGGCGCGCCCCGACAGCATGATCGCCGCGATTAATCTCGCGGTGGAGTTGGCAGCGAAGTCATCCTGAGCGAGATCGAAGGATCCTGTACCAAATAACGACGAAGCACGAATGCCGAATGTCGAAGGAAACCCGAATGTTCAAATGACGAAGGGCTACGTGACCCGATTTTTCCTCGATTCGGATTTCGTCATTCATTCGCTATTCGTCATTCGGATTTCGTCATTCGCAGGCGACAGGAGAGCAGGAGCAAGAGCATGAGCAGGAGTATGAGCCTGCAGAAATACGCCTCCGTTTTTAACATCGGGCTTCAGAACACGTTCGTGTACCGCTGGAATTATTTCCTGCGCGCCCTGTTCGGGCTGATCCCGCTCGCGGGCACCGTGTTCCTCTGGGCAGCCGTGTTCAAGGAGCGTGGTGGCGGACTACACGGCTATGACTACGGCTCGATGATTTATTATTATTTGCTCACGATTCTGGTCAGCAACCTGGTCGTCCCAACAGAGGACGAATGGCAAATAGCCGCTGACATTCGGGAAGGCCAGATCAATGCGCTGCTCACGAAGCCGATGAGTTACCTCGCGTACCGGACCAGCATTTTTTTGAGTGGCCGTCTGGTTTACAGCTTCGTCACTCTGCCGCCAATCGTGGTGATCTTCATCTATTTCCGCGAGTACGTCGTGCTGCCAAGCGATCCGCTGGTGTACCTGTTAGCGGCGATGTCGACCGTGATGGCCGCGTTCATTCAATTCTTCATCACCTATAGTCTGGCGATGTTTGCGTTCTGGATTTTGGAAATCTCCACCATCGTGTTCATCGTGTATTCGTTTGAATACTTCCTCGGGGGCCAGATGTTTCCGATCGACATCATGCCCGCTGCCGTCCAAGCGGTTATGAAATGGCTCCCATTTTATTATGAACTGTTTTGTCCGGTGGCGATCTTTCTCGGGAGATTAAAGGGGCCGGATCTAGTGCAAGCACTGGCGATCCAAAGCGCCTGGCTCGTGCTCGCGTGGATGTGGGCGCGCTTCATGTGGAAACGCGGGCTCGGCCATTATCAAGCCGTTGGCGGTTAGATAACGC
>DASXOI010000006.1:0-23273 GCA_036494375.1 Candidatus Udaeobacter sp. | reverse complement strand
GGCGCCACGACCAGCAGGGCCCACACCGCGGTCAAGATCGCGCCGCATTATGGCGCCAGCACTGTGCACGTGCTCGATGCGTCACGCGCGGTAGGCGTGGTGAACGCGCTGCTCAATGAACAACTAAAATCGGATTTCGATAAAAAAACGCGCGACGACTACGAGCGGTTGCGCCGGGAACACGCCGCAAAAACGCAAGGCAAGAAGCTGCTGACGCTTGAGCAGGCGCGCGCCAATCGAACGCCGGTCGATTGGATCAGCTACCTTCCGGCAAAACCGGATTTTGTGGGCGTGCGCGTCTACGGACCGGGTCTGGGGAGCGCACGCGGCCCGCGTGCTGTTTCCGGCGGCTCGCCGGAAATTTTCAACGATACTCATTACAGCAAACGGCGTCTACCTCACTTTGAGCGTCCTTGGGCCAAATACGCGATTACCTGGAGCACAAACGCGCGGGAAAAATTAAGCGACGCCGCCCGGAAGATTGTTTTGGATTGCATTCTGTATTGGAACGAGCGGCGATACGAGCTCTACGCCGCGTGCGTGATGCCCGATCACGTTCACATCCTAATCGAACCACGGGTGAGGAGTCAGGAGTCCAATGCGACGCAGTTTTATTCGATCACCGAGATCCTGCACACTCTGAAATCCTTCAGCGCTCACAAGATTAATGAGCTAGAAGAAAAGACCGGGCCAGTATGGGAGCGTGAATGTTTTGATCGCTTGATTCGGTCCGAAAGCGATCTACAGGAAAAGTTCAATTACATTACGCGAAATCCGTGGGACACAGGTGTTGCCCAACCGGGTGAAGATTATCCGTGGGTGTGGTTTCCCGGGAAAGAAACATCTCGGCCAGCGGCCGAGATGGGCACGCCAGCGGCGTGCGCTCCCCAGAAAAGCGCGGTGGCGGTGAGCGATCTTATTCCTTACATCGACTGGTCGCCGTTTTTTCATGCATGGGAATTGCGAGGTCGTTACCCCGCGATTTTCGATGATCCAAAGATGGGCAAACAAGCACGCGAACTTTTCGATGATGCGCAGGAACTTCTTGGGCGCATTGCGGCGAAAGATCTGCTGATACCACGGGGCGTTTACGGTTTGTGGCCCGCAAACGCAGTCGGCGATGACATTCATATTTACGCTGACGACGGCCGCACTGAAGAAATCGCCACTTTTTATTTTCTGCGTCAGCAGATGCAAAAGCCGATTGGACAATTCAATCATTGTCTCGCGGATTACGTCGCGCCAAAGAGTAGTGCGAGCCTCCGGCCCGCCGCGGCGGGCGAGACGCATGCGCTACTTCACGATAATATCGGCGGATTCGCCGTCTCAATCCATGGTGCGGATGAGCTCGCGGAGGAGTTCAAGCGTCAGCACGACGATTACAGCGCGATCATGACCAAAGCTTTGGCTGACCGGTTGGCTGAAGCGTTTGCCGAATATCTGCACAAAGAAACTCGCATTGCGTGGGGATTTGGTGGCGAGGAACAATTGTCGAGTGCTGATCTGATCCGAGAAAAATATCGTGGGATCCGGCCCGCCGCCGGTTATCCAGCCTGTCCGGACCACGCAGAAAAACGAACGCTCTTTGATTTGCTCGATGCGGAGAACAACATAGGGATCAAACTGACGGAATCATATGCAATGCATCCCGGCGCCAGCGTGAGCGGTCTCTATTTTTCCCATCCGGAATCGAAATATTTCGGAGTCGGACAGATTGGACGCGATCAAGCAGTTGATTACGCGACCCGGCGAAACGAAGACATATCCGCAGTAGAAAAACGGCTCGCGCCGAATCTGGGGTAACGTTGCGACTGGCGGGCGCGCCTCGCGCTGGAAAGGCGAAGCCCTCAACAAGGAACGAAGGCTTAGGCAACCGGCGCAATTTGAAGATGACGGCTGGGAAGCCGTCACTCCTTGGATGTCGGGGCGAGAGGATTTGAACCTCCGACCTGTCGCCGCGGCGACCGCTCTACCGTAATCTATCGAGCTGATCCCTGCCTCGTCCCGTCTTGTAATATCGTTCGCGCCGGGTCGCTTCGGCGCGGGTAGCAAAATGTTCGCTGTGGACTATGACCCATGGCACTCCATGTTTAGTCGCCTTGGAGTCGCCAGCGTTATGACGGCGAATTCTCTCATTCATATCCTCGCAAGAACCAATATAGCGTCGTCCTGTTTTTCGGCTTCGTAACACGTAGCAATAGAACATCATTTATGAATGGATGATGTCGGGGCGAGAGGATTTGAACCTCCGACCTCGTGGTCCCAAACCACGCGCTCTACCAAGCTAAGCTACGCCCCGAAATGCCGCTCGCTTCTTTACCACGGCTAGCGCCTTCCCGCATCGGAAAAATCGGCTAGGTTTGACGGCAATCAGGATGAAGAAATACGGGCTAGTCTTTTCGAGCGTGCTGTTGATTGCCGCACTGATGATGCACGGACAGGAAGCCGCTCCACCGTCGGTGGATCTCTTTCCAGAGCAAGAGGAAGAACCCAGTCCCAGTCCCACACCCCCGCCAAACGGTCCCGAGTTGCCGGCACTGAAGGAGCTCGACGACAGTTTCAAGCCGAAGTCGTTAGGCAAAGATGCCGATGCACTGCAGATGCATGTGCTGTGGCGGCAATTGAAGAATCGCACTGTCAATGATCTGGATGTTCAAGCGGCAAAAAAATATGCGCAAGCCGCCCGGACAGACTTGGAAAAGCGAACAAGGCTCCGCACGTATTACGAGGTGTACTATCGGCGAATGTCTGCCTTGGCCACGACGCCGGAGCTCAAATTGGCCTTGCAGGCACTAAAGGATGTTCATCAGGCCATATTAGCTCAGCCACGCGTAAGGCCATCGCCGACACCAGAGTTTTCTGGCACGCCGTCGCCGACGCCAACAAGCACGCCGTTCAAGAAAAAAGGCAAAGAAAAACACAAAAAGAAGAAAGTGCACAAGTAGCGTCCGGTTTCCGGAAGTGCGTCGCCGCGGTTTGAACTGCGGATTAGGATGTCTGCAACGGAGAAACGTTCATCTGCCACGTTGCCAACGCTGCTAAATGCCGGGCAACGTTAGAGCTAGCAAAGATTTGCCTTGCCGCGCCACCAGCAGTCTTTTAAACCGTCGCATAACTCTTCGCCTCTATGAACTCACTCATCGACATTACACAAAGCGTTCTGCTCATTCCCACACGCTTGCTTGGACAGGTCGGGTATTCTTACTCTGCCTCGTCGGAGGGACAGGCGCCCGGCCCACTGTTTTGGATTTTCTGGCTGGCGTTCACGGTCTTAATGATCGTAGCGTGCTGGAAAATCTTCACCAAGGCAGGACAGCCCGGATGGGCGTCGATTATCCCGATTTATAACTGGTACATCCTCTGCAAAATCGTCGGCCGCCCAGGTTGGTGGGTCATCCTGTTGTTGATTCCGTTCGTAAACTTCATCATCGGAATAATTCTTTGCATTGATCTGGCCAAGAGTTTTGGAAAAGGAGTCGGGTTCGGGATTGGTTTGGTTCTGCTTAGCGTAATTTTCTTTCCGATTCTCGGGTTCGGCAGCGCACAATATCAAGGACCGACCGCTGGAAGTTTGCCGCCGAGAACGGCACCGCAGGCTGCGTAAGTAATTTATTGAGTCAACGAGCCGCTCCGCCGTTCCCGTGGCGCAAGGTGGAACGTGTTTTCCGCAACACGTTGAAACGGGTCCAATGCCAACCGATTGGGGACAATCGGTTCCACTTTGTATGCTACGAATTCGCCCAGTCTGGCTTGCGCTTTTCGTTAAATGCAGAGATGCCTTCGCGCGCCTCGTCCGACTCCCGCGCCTGCATGTGATATTTCAGCGCAAGATCGACGTCTCCCTTCACAGGATGCCACCAAAGTTCCTCTACGAGTCGCTTCGTTTGCGCCAGCGCGCCGGGTGCGCCTTGCAACACCGACGCTGCGAATTTTTGTGCTTCACTCATCACATCTTCTGGAGGAACGACGCGATTCACCAGTCCGATTTCCTTTGCGCGCGCGGCGTCGATTAACTCTCCGCTAAACAACAGCTCGCGCAGGTTTCGTTCGCCAATCTGGCGGCGAAGAAACGTCATAACTAATCCAGCAACCAGCCCGCGGCGCACCTCAGGATATCCGATTTTTGTTCTCGCCGCGGCGACAACAAAATCGCACGCCGACATTATCCCTGCGCCACCGGCGACCGCTGCGCCATGCACTGCCGCAATGGTGATGAGGCGCGTTTGGCTGATCGTAACCAAAGTGTTCGCCACCATTTCTGCCGTCGCGTGCGCTTTCGTTTGATCGGCGGCTTCCTTCAAATCCAAGCCGGTGCAAAACGCCGCGCCCGCTCCGCGAAAAATGAGAACGCGCTGCTCCGGTTGCTCCGACGCGGCGTTGATGGCCGCACACAATTCAGTTAACAACCCGATAGTAAGCGCGTTCCGGCGCTCAGGCCGGTTGAGAGTTAGCACGCTTATCTGTGGCGATTCTTTTTCGACTAAAACAAGGGCCATTGGATTTATTACATGGTTACATCGTCAAAATAACCTGTTTTTTGTCATTCTGAGCGAAGCGAAGAATCTCTGATTAGATCTGCTCGCTCATTGCGTGCGATTAGCCAGAGATGTTTCGCTACGCTCAACATGACAGAGCAGGAAAATGCTTCAACGCATTGAGCCGTAAAATCGCGCAAGTGCACCTACGTTTGAATGACTCCGGTGTGGAAATGCGCTTTCGGCATCGGACGTGAGACGTATTCTAAAAGGCGAATCAGCACGTCACGCGTTTCGTGCGGTTGAATGATGGCGTCCACCCAGCCGCGCGCGGCGCCGTAGCGAATATCAGTTTGTTCTTCGTAACTCTGTTTCACCTTCACGCGAAGTTCCTCCAGTTCCTCGGGCGACGCTTTTTTGTCACCGCGCTCGCGCGCCCTGGCGAGAATCGAGAACACCGTGTCCGACGCTTGCGCGGCGCCCATCACCGCATAACGCGCATTGGGCCAGGCAACGATGAATCGCGGATCGTACGCCTTGCCGCACATCGCGTAATTGCCTGCACCAAACGATCCCCCAACGATCACAGTGATCTTCGGCACAACGGAATTGCTCACTGCGTTTACCAGCTTGGCGCCGCTGCGAATGATCCCGCTTTCTTCTGCGTCCCGACCGACCATGAAACCGCTGACGTCCTGGAAAAAAATGATCGGCAGATTTGTCTGGTTACAGTCCATGATGAACCGCGCTGCCTTGTCCGCGCTGTCGGCATAAATGACGCCGCCCATCTGGATCCCTTCCTTTTTCGTTCTGACCTGCACGCGTTGGTTCGCAACAATTCCCACGGGCCGGCCATCAATGCGGGCATAGCCGGTCACGAGCGTTTTGCCGTAATCGGCCTTGTATTCATCCAGTGAGTTTTCGTCGACGACCGTGGCCAGCAGGTCGCGCGCATCATAACTTTGCCGCCCCTCGAAAGTGATCAGATCGTAAACGCTGTCCGGATTTTTTGCCGGCTTTGATGGTAGGGCGCGACCGGTCCGAGCCGGACTGGCGGTTGGCGCGCCGACGGATTGCGCTTCGGGCAACAACGCGGCTAACGAGCGAAGTCGCTTAAGACACGACGGATCATCCTTTTCGAAAAAATCTACAGTCCCGCTAATCTCCGAATGCATTTTCGCGCCGCCTAATTCTTCCGCCTCGACAACCTGACCAATGGCCGCTTTCACCAGCGAAGGCCCAGCGAGATAAAGCCCGCTTCCCTCGGTCATTAAAATTTTGTCGCACAACACCGGCAGGTAGGCGCCGCCGGCGACGCAGTTGCCCATGATCGCCGCAAACTGCGCGAGGCCTGCCGCTGAAATCACTGAGTTATTTCGAAAGATCCGGCCGAAATCATCTTCATCGGGAAAAATTTCATCCTGCATTGGCAGGAACACGCCCGCCGAATCGACCAGGTAAACGAGCGGGAGCGCGCATTCGAACGCGATGCGCTGCGCGCGAATCACTTTCTTTGTCGTGGCCGGAAAAAACGCGCCGGCCTTCACCGTTGCGTCATTGGCCACTATCATACACGGCACCCCTGCGACGTTGCCAATGCCTGTCACAACCCCCGCTGCGGGAATTTTCCCCCATTGCTCATACATCTTGTAAGCAGCCCAAAGCCCGACCTCGAAAAATGGCGAGTCTTTATCGAGCAAATGTCGAAGGCGTTCACGTACAGATAAGCGTCCCATTTTGCGCTGGCGCTCGTGACCGGCTTTGCCGCCACCTTCACGCAGCACAGTTTCCTCCTGCGCAATCGCGGTGCAGTGAGCACGCAATACTTCACTCGTGTTCGATCGAGCCATATGCCAGAGCCACGCTTAATCTGCGCGAGGGACTGAATCAAGCAGACAGCGGGTTTGATTTTGGGGTGCCAAGCGGGCAATTCCGGGGAGCACACGCGGCCCGCGTGTTGGTTGCGGCGGCCTCGCCGCAACAGTCTTGTGTATCCGCTTCTCCTCAAATTCGTGAGTCGCGAACGTCTTCGGAATCGTCAGGTCGCCGAGGCGACCGTTCGTGGTTTAAGGGGCAAAGATCGTTTCGGCGGGCCGCCGAAACCAGCACCCGAGCCGGGTGCGCTCCCCAAACATTCGTGCAGTGATCTTGCTGTTCGGATTCTATTCGTCTAACGCTTAGAACATGAGTTCACCTGACGATTCTGTGGCGTTTGGCGCGCCCGGGATTGAGCCGCGCTGGACGTCCAGCGCGAAAGAGGGCGTCGGCACGGCGTATCACACCAGTTGCCGCGTGTGGTTTACGCTGAGTCACGGGATCGTGAATGAGATTTATTATCCTCACGTCGACAAACCCAACACGCGCGACTTTCAGTTTCTCATCAGCGACGGCAAAACATTTTGCCACGAGGAAAAGCGCGACCTCAATCACGAAATCGAATACCCGGAACGCGATTGCTTGTTTTATCGCCTAACCAATTCGGACCCAAATGGCCGCTATCGTCTGGTGAAAGATGTTCTGACGGATCCGCACCGGTCGGTCCTGCTCGTGCGCACAAAACTCGAGCTGTTCGACGAATCGTTACACGGCAGGTTGCGACTGTACGCACTGCTCGCGCCGCACCTGTCGGGTTTCGGTGCCGGCAATTCCGGATCATGCACCGAACTCGGTGATTACAAACTGCTGCACGCACAGCGCGAAAACGTTCACCTGCTTATGGCATGCAGCAGTGGTTTCTCCCGGCGCTCAGTGGGCTACGTCGGCTTCAGCGACGGTTGGCAGGATCTGATGGATCACTTCAAAATGGACTGGGAATTTCGAACAGCTTCTAACGGGAATATCGCGTTAACCGGTGAAATCGATTTGTCGAAGACCGGTGAATTTACGATCGCTGTTGCTCTTGGCCGAAGTTACCAGAGCGCGGCCACGAAGCTGTTCCAATCGCTGGCCGATCCGTTTGAGTCAAACCGCGAAGGGTATGTTCGTCAGTGGCAACGGGCGGTGATCAATCCCGAGTTCGATTTCAGCGACGGTACGTCCGACGGCGGCGGCGAATATCGACTCAGCCGGTGTGTGTTGCTGGCGCACGAAGATAAAGTTTTCCAAGGCGCAATGGTTGCCTCGATGAGCATTCCCTGGGGCGAAGCCAAAGGCGATTTCGACTTCGGTGGCTATCACCTCGTGTGGACGCGTGACCTTGTGCAGAGTGCCAGCGCGCTCCTCGCCACAGGTCAGAGCGGCACGCCGCTGCGCGCATTGATCTGGCTGGCAGCGATTCAGCGGCCGGACGGCAGTTTTCCGCAAAACAGTTGGATCGACGGGACTGCCTACTGGTCCGGCCTCCAGCTCGATCAGGTCGCCTTTCCAATATTGTTGGCGTGGCATTTGCATAAAAACAATGCGCTCGGCCTGTTCGACCCGCGCGTAATGATTGTTCGCGCCGCTGCCCGCCTCATCCTGCGAGGGCCAGTAACAGCACAGGATCGATGGGAAGAAAATTCCGGCTATTCCCCCTCAACGTTGGCAGTGGTGATAGCCGCGCTCGCCTGCGCCGCCGACTGGGGCCGCGAAATTGGCAACCCTGACCCGGCGGATTTCGTTTTCGCATACGCTGACTGGCTAGCGGCGCACGTCGAAGAATGGACAGTCACCACAGCGGGCGAATTGGTGCCAGGAATTCCACGCCATTACATTCGCATTAATCCCAGCGATCCGAATGTACCTGATCCTCATGCCGATCCTAACACGCAGATGATTCAGATCGCCAACGGCGGCGGCGTGCATCCCGCGCGAAATATTGTGGGTGGCGATTTCCTTCATCTGGTTCGATACGGAATTCGACCGCCAAACGATCCGCTCGTATGCGACTCCATTGAAGTAATCGATCGCGTTCTCAAGCACGATCTGCCGCAAGGCCCGGGCTGGCGCCGTTACAATTATGACGGCTACGGCCAGAAGGATGACGGCAGCGCCTATGACGGGACCGGAGTCGGGCGATGCTGGCCAATTTTAACAGGCGAACGCGGTCACTACGAACTCGCCGCCGGTCGCGATCCTAAACCGTTTATCACGACGATCGAAGATTTTTCAAACCAGGGCGGCATGCTGACCGAACAGGTTTGGGACGGACCCAACTTGCCGGATATGAAAATGAAACGCGGTTGTCCGACGGGCGCTGCGATGCCGCTTTGCTGGTCACACGCCGAGTACGTTACGCTCGTCCGGAGCCGCCATGACGGCGTTTGCTTTCATCGGGTGGATCCAGCTTACGAGCGATACGTGGTCAATCCAGTTCCGAATCGTTTTGAGATTTGGACCGTTCGTCACCCCATGCAGCGGATGTCGCGCGGCAAAATTTTGCGGATCATTCTCGCCGAAGAGGCGAGCATCACCTGGTCAACGGATAATTGGCAGAGGACTAACGAGGCGCAAACAATGCACCAGCAGAACCTGGATCTTTGGTTCACAGATTTTTCAACAGCCGAATGGGCGGCCGGTTCAGTATTCGCGTTTACAATTTTTTGGAAACGCGATCAACGCTGGGAGAACCGCAACTGGCAGATAAGTGTCGCTTAAGAACAAGCGCAATCGAGCCGGCAAGCGTTGCGCGGAATAAAGAATCCGACACACGCGCAATCCCAGCGGTCGATCCGAACAATAGGCTGAAGTCTATGAAAGCGATCGTTCAAACTGCAAATGTCGAAGAGGAAGCAATTTCGTTAAAAGAACTGATTCCGTTCTGGTTCGCCGTGTCGAGTCCGTTAGTCGGTATGCTTCTGGGTTCATTGGGAGCATGGCTGGTTACCTGGCTGAGCGCGTAACCACAAATCATGAAGAAATTACTCGAGGCAGATTTCTTCCCGCGGGTGGTCGGCGCTGATTCGCCTCCGCTGGATGCCGTCTCGGGCTCAGTTGGCAGAGGAAAACGACGGATTCTGATCGTCGATGACGATGCGAACAGCACGCACCTTGTAAAAATCCTTCTGGAAAGATCCGGCCCGTATCTCGTACTGGAGGAAAACGATGCCGCCAAGGCTGATCAAACGGCTCACAATTTTAAACCAGACGTGATTTTGCTCGACATCGTCATGCCAAAAATAGATGGCGGCGAATTAGCGAGACAGATTGAAGCCGATCGCGAATTGCACGACACGCCAATAATTTTCCTAACGGCGCTGGTCACGCACAGTGAAGCAAACAGCGGGCTTCATGTGCAGGGACATCCATTGGTTGCGAAGCCAATCAGCATCCCAGAGTTGATCGATGCGATTGAAAAACACCTGCCAGCGCCGGCCAGGTGTTAACCTCTCCATTCGCGGGCCCGCTTCACGGCGAAATCATGACGGGGAGAATTGCTCGCCGCGCTCAAGCGCTACTTCAGCTTTGAGATTCTCGCGGTCACGTCCGACGCTCGCAACAGCACTGAGTTTACCGTCAGAGCGAAAGATCACCGAGGCGTTTTTGGCTTTCAAATCACCTGACACATTGGCGTCATCGCCGCCGCTGCCATGACCAACGTAGTGGATGTGCAGATCGAAATGATTGCTCCAGAAGAATGGCAAATTCGTGAAGGGTTCGCGTGCACCGAGAATATTACGCGCGGCCGTTTGACCCTGGCGCTGAGCCACCACCCAGTGTTCCACGCGGATTCGGCCGGCGCGTGGATCAGGCCAGCGCGCGATGTCCCCCGCGGCAAAAATTCCAGGAACATTCGTTTCCAAAAACTCATTGACCAACACACCGTTGTCGGTCGCGATGCCTGCTTGCTCAGCAAGACGCGTATTTGGGCGCACGCCAATTCCAACAACCACTAAATCGCAGTCCAACTTTGTTCCGTCGTCGAGCTGCACACATCGATCGTGAATTGCCGAGGGCGTTCGACCGAGATGAAATTTCACACCATGCGATTCGTGGGTTTCGCGCACCAGATTTCCCATTTCGGTTCCCAAAACTTTGCCGAGCAGCGCCGAATCTCTTCCGACAACCGCGACTTCCAGTTTGCGCTCGCGCAACGACCACGCCACTTCCAGTCCGATAAAGCTAGAACCGATAACTACCGCACGCTTTGCATTTTTCGCCTTTTCGATGATGCGCCGGCTGTCAGCCAGTGTTCGCAGATAACAAACGTGCGGCAAATCAACACCCGGAATCGTAAGGTGAATGGGTTCAGCCCCCGTCGCCAGCAGCAACGCGCCGAAGCCTAACGAACGTCCATCAGTCAACGTGATCTGTTTGGCTTTCGTATCAATGCTTGTAACCGTCGTGTTCGTAACTGCATCAATCTTATGTTCGCGATAGAAGTCCGGCGGTCGCAACGGAATCCATTCTTCTGGCGCGTTGCCAGCGAGATAGTCTTTAGAAAGATTCGGCCGATCGTACGGCAGAGATTCATCTGCGCCGATCAAGGTAACCGGCCCGTCGTAGCCTTCGCGGCGCAACATCTCAACGGCAGCGCCGCCCGCGGCACCCGCGCCGATTATCACGACGCTATCCGGTGATGATGTTGGTTTGCGCTGCGGTTTTTTATCGATCTTTCCTGTTACGAAAAATCGGTCGCCGCGTTTCTCGATCTTGTAGCAGGCAACATTATTCAGGGCGGGCGCTGCAATAGCTTCTCCTGTGCGTAAATCGAACCGCGCATGATGCCAGGGACAGCGCACTGTGCAATCGACCATCAAACCTTTCGCCAGCGGGCCGCCGTAATGCGTGCACGTTGCACCGATGGCGAAAAACTCTTCACGGCGTCTGGCTACAAGAACGGGTTCGCCGAACGCGTGACCCAAAAGCATTTCTCCATCGCCTACTTTTTCGCTCTCGCAGCCTTTTTCAAAATCAGGTCCCTCAAGCTCGCTTGATGCTTCGGCCATAGAATTTCTCTTTCTTGTAACATACGAATCGCACCGAACCGATCCAGCAATCTTCAATATTCTGGATCGCGCTAAGGACGAACTGCGTGACGTTTTTGGGCAAACGATGACTGCAACGGCTGAAACGAGCGCGCCCTTTGCCTTGCTGTCATTCTGAGCAAAGCGAAGAATCTCTGATCCTTCGGTCCTGCACCGTAACAAGAGATATCCAGAGATGTTTCGCTCCGCTCAACATGACAGTCACTTTAATCCCAAGCGTCACTTAGCAATGCGCGCGTCTCTTCCACGGCTGCCTGCCAAATCTTCATCATTTCTTCGTCGTCTCGTTGATACAGGCCGCCGTAATTGCCGTCGTTGAGATATTCGCGCACTGACTTCGGGTCGAGGCGCTGTATTTTCTCCGGGTCGCTCATCGGCTTCTGCCGGGATGGCATCTCGACCTTCGAGAGCCGTGTCCACGGAAAATTTTCCATCCACGACGCGTGCGAAGCGACGGGATCGATTGCCTGCACTTGCGCCCAGGCTTTGGGCGCCTTCCACCAGTTATGGACGGTGATCCGCACTCCGGGATGATCTGCGATCCATTCGCCGACAAATCCTTGCACCGGCGTGTTGCCGCCGTGGCCATTGACAATCAGGATGCGTTTGAATCCGTGTTCGGCCATTGCATCGAGAATGTCGCCCACCAGCGATATATAGGTCTTCACCCCAAGAGTGATCGTTCCTGGAAACGCGCGGAAATACGGTGTGATGCCGTAGGACAGAACCGGAAATACAGGAACGCCTAGCGGCTCGGCCGCTTCGACAGCCAGTCGTTCCGCCAGAATGCTGTCCGTGCTCAAGCTCAGATACGCGTGTTGTTCCGTGCAGCCCAGTGGCAGCACTGCGCGGTCGTCGCGCTGGAGATATTCCTCCACCATCATCCAATTCATCTCGCTGATTCGCATACCCAAAAAGTGAACTACAGAATTCGCAGATTCACGGAGATTTTCATGATGTAACGCCACAATGTTGCCACCTCCGTCCTTTTAGTCATCCAGTTCTCGGCTGAGCGACGAACTCTTTTCATGCGCGTTCATCTGATTCTTGCCGCTCTTGTTATCAACGCAATAGCCGTGGCAGGCGCCGATTTGCAAGAGGTGGCCAGTTTTCCCGATCAACAGGTGACCGGTGTCGGAGTCTCCACGAAATCCGGCCGTATTTTCGTGAATTTCCCATACTGGTCGGATCAGCACTCCGTTTCCGTCGCAGAGATCGTAAACGGCCAACCGAAACCATTTCCGAATGAGGAGTGGAACAAGCCGGGCGCTGCCGCCTCGCATTTCGTCTGCGTGCAGAGCGTCGTTGTGGATGATCAGGACAACTTGTGGGTGCTCGATCCTGCGGCTCCGAAAATGCAGGAGATCGTCAAGGGTGGCCCGAAGCTGGTGAAAATTGATCTGCTAGCGAATCAAGTCGCACAGACAATCCCATTCGGTGAAGATATCGCGCCGGCGAAAAGTTATCTCAACGACGTTCGCATCGACACACGCTCGGAAACCGCGTTCATCACCGATTCCGGCAAGGGCGCAATTATCGTTGTTAATCTCAAGAACGGAAACGCGCGGCGACTACTCGATGGCCATTCTTCGACCCGACCAGAGAAAGGTTTCAAGCTGGTCGTGGACGGCAGAGAATTGATTGACCAGCAAAAGAAAGCGCCACCGCAGATCGCATCCGATGGCATCGCGCTCGATTTAAAGAACGGCTATCTTTATTATCACGCGCTTACTGCTCACAACCTTTACCGCATCAAGACGAGTTTTCTTACCGATGAACACCTCGGCAAGAAAGATCTCGAATCTAAAGTGGAAAAAGTTGGGAAGACGCCGGCACCTGACGGGATGCTCGAAGCGCCTGACGGCAGCATCTATCTAACGGACCTGGAACACAACGCGGTCGTGCATTGGAACCCCGAGACGAAAAGCATCGAGCAGGTCATTGCGGACAAGCGGCTAATGTGGCCAGACACGTTAAGCTGGGGACCGAACGACGAACTTTACGTCACCACATCGCAGATCGAGAACATGCCGCGTTTTAACAACGGCAAATCCACGCGAACCGAGCCGTATAAGCTTTGGAAACTCACGGGCCTCGGCGAGAAATAGCGTAACAAGCGGTTGTGCTGACGACGTCAGCCGATTTGCATCACGCGTGGGTCGTGAGATCCCCGTGAAACGAATTCCGGAAATTCGCTCGGGTGCAAAATTCCCGCCAGAATTTCCAGACTATCGACGATGCGAGGGCCGGGACGCGCGAAGTATGCGCTGGCATTTACGATATACGTCTGGCCGCTATTCACAGCGGGAATTGAAGTAAAACCAGGAAATCGCGTGAGCAGCTCGTAATCGTGCCGCGCTCGATCAATGTCGTACCCGCAAAGCGCAAGCACCAAAGTCTCGGGACGCGCATCCAATACTTGCTGCCATTCGATCTGGCCCGACGGCTGATGCTTTCGGCCTAACGAATCGTGGGCGCCTGCAATCTCGACCAGTTCCGGTCCCCAATGACCGGAACAAAACGGCGGATCCACCCACTCCATCAGAAAACAACGCGGTCGATCCGGAATCGTTGCGGCGCGTTCGCGTACGTTCTCAACGCGCACGGATAAATTTACGAGCAAGTTCTCCGCGCGTTCGCGCACATTGCACGCATCAGCGACGCGCCGAATGTCGTTGAAAATGTCAGCCAGACTCGTTGGCTCGAGATTCACGACTACGGGCGGACCCGGGAAAGTTTGCGCGAGCTTCGCCACGGTGCCGTAGCCGACAGCGCATACGTCGCACAATTTTTGGGTTAAAATTACATCGGGCTGCAGTTTTCGAAGAAGCGGCTCATCGATGGTGTAAATCGTGCCGTTGTCATGCAGTGCATGGCGCACCCACTCATCCACTTCGCGGCTCGTTAAATCCGCCTGATGGACGGGACATTGAGTTACGCGTGGTCGCTGACTGGCTTGTTCAGGAAAATCGCACTCATGGGAAACGCCAACGACCTGATCCATCAGCCCAAGCGCAGCCACGATCTCCGTCGCCGCAGGTAGGAGTGAAACGATGCGCATGATGTGCGCAAGTTAACAGCTGCCTGCGGCGCTGGCCACGAATGCAGCGGTCATCGCATTCAATGTTTGTGTTCATTGCAGGACGTTTCTGCGAATTCCGAAAGCGTACGGGACTGATACAGACGCCCTGCAACATTTTATAATGTGCGGTTTAACTTGGGACCTATGCGCACGCCCGCTGCAAGCTTCAAGACCGAATTGGTTTGCGCTGTTGAAACGATGCAAGGTGCTGCTGGAAAAGTTTTGTGCTGTCCGCCGAGATACCTTTCACAGCCAGCGCTTGCGCAGTGTACTGAATCGCTGAGTTAAAATCGCCAGTCTCAGCGTACGCTGCAGCGAGAGTGTCGATCATCTGCTCATCCTTCCATGTCATTATGCTGCACGCAGCCTTCGCGTCTTTCACTGCTTGTTGCCCATTCCGAAACGATGCGTTGGGGCACGTCGCGCGAAACCAGGCACGATCGCTCATAGCCCTGGCAAGCGTCACATTCCGGGGATGAAGTGAGATTAGATAATCATATTCCTTTAACGCTTCTGCGTGCTTGCCAAGCCGGGCATTGATGTTGGCGCGTAACAGGGCAGCTTCCACCACACTCCGATCGTGACGGAGTGCTTCGTTGCAATCCTTCAGCGCGAGGTCGTACTTGCCTTCGTGTGAGTAAATCTGCGCGCGCACGTAGAGCGCCGGCCAAAACGTCGGATCGCGTTGGAGAACTGCGTCGACGTTTCGCTTTGCACCAGCGACGTCGCCTTTCTGAAGCTGATCTTGCGCGTCGGTAACAAGTTTCATGTCCGCACGCATTCTGCCCGGAGTGGCTACGATAATCGGGACGCTTGCGCGGATAGCAGTCGCTACGCTTATGATTGCCACAGAGAGTGCAAAGACCTTTAAGATTTTCATTCCGCTTAGTCAGTTAATCAATCTGTAATCAGAAACACAGCGACGTAGCAAACAAAAATCGATGCTCCACCGGCGCAGGTCGTGCAGTCACAACGTGGCATTCTGAGCGAAGCGAAGAATCTCAGATCAAGTCTGAACGGCGCGAAACCGAAATAGATCAGAGATGTTTCGCTTCGCTGAACACGACAGCGCTATTTGTCCTGAACTCTAGTTCTTGACCAAAACAGTTTTGCCCTGTTAAGCCCATGCCGTGAAACGGCTCCTTTGGATCGATATTTCAAAGGGCCTCGCCATTTTATTCGTCGCCTATTTTCACTTTTTCAGCACCTATTTCCAGCATGGCGTGCTTGCGCCGCCTGATTGGAGCGATCTCGGCGCAAGCACGCTCACAGTTTTAAGACTGTCCTGGTTCAAAATATCGGGTCTTGGTTTCCACGCCGTCGGTGTGTTCATCATCTTGAGCGGTTGGGCGCTCATGCAATCGACCGCGCGTCGCGCCGACAAGGGAGAAATTGCCTGGGGCGTGTGGTATTGGGCGCGCTTCACACGGCTGTATCCGATGTATTGGGTGGCGCACCTCGTCTATCTAGTCTCGCCGTTCGTTGCCCGGCTCGAACCGGTCGACGATCGCATCATTCTCAGTCTGCTCGGCCTGCGGTTCATCAATATCGAGATGAACTTCATGTATCTAAACGCGGCGTGGTGGTATTTCGCCATGCTGATCCAGTTCTATTTGATCTTTCCCCTGCTCTTCTGGACGGCTCGGCGTGTTGGACCATGCTGGTTTCTGTTAATTGGATGCGCTGCGGGATTTTTCGCACGCTATGTCTTGCTCGTGCTGTGGCCGCAAAACGGATTGTGGGTACTCGGCGGTTTCGCAATCTGTCGATTGCCAGAATTTGCGCTCGGGATATCGCTGGCAATGTGGTACACGCAATCCCCCGCGCGCATGGAATGGTTCCTTCTTCGCGGTGCAGGATTTGCAGCCGGCTTGATCCTCTATCCTGCTGCACTGCAACTCTATCACGGGCTTTACGCTTACATCTTTGTGGATTTCGCCACAGGCGCGTGTTGCATGTTGGAGATTGTCGGAATCGCCGGATTCATTTCGCTGTTTAACGCGCCCGCGAAATTGTTCGGCCTCGTCGGCCTATATTCGTATGGCCTGTACCTCACGCACCAGCCGTACGTGATCTGGCTCGGGCTTCGTATTCGGGACGTCCCGATCTGGGGGTTTTTATTGATTTGCATCCCCACCCTCGCCGTCCTCAGTGCGTGGGGCATGCTTCTGGAAAAGGGAACCAACACGCTGGTCAACAAGCTCGCGTCGCTGAAAAAACCTGTGCGCGCCTAAGTTTGCTTTTTTTTCATCTCTTCCAACAGAACGCGCAGCTCAGCGATTGCTTCCTGATCTTTTCGTCTCCCCGCTGCTTCTTTGATCCGAATCAGCGTCGGAAGATCAATGCATTTGAAGCGAATGCCGAAAGCTTCGACCTCTTCAGCAACTTCGCCAAGCAGGTCAATATCACCAAGGCCGGTCGTGAGAGTAAAATTCAATCCGTTGCGAACTGTTTTAGCATCCCATGTAAACGGCAGACTCGACGGCGCGTTACGAAGGTAGGGACGATGCGGCGCTAAAGCGTTCAATGTTGTCGTGCGTCCGCAAGTAGACCACATCGACGTCGAACGTGACGCGCGCAGATCCATGTAGAATCGCCGCCATTCCACCGATCAGGATAAAATCCACCTTTGCGCGGACCAGCGGCGGAATGACCTGCGCAAGATCAACGGCGATCACTTTTCTGTCGCAGCTTTTTGCCCGCCCGGCGCAGTTCTTCAACCATTTGCAACACGCGCAAATGCTTTCGCGCGCGTTCTTCGAAGCTCAGCTTCAGATTTTCGCGCAACAACGTGCGATCCACATCGCACATAAAATCGCCTACGCTGTCGTGGTTCGCAGCGGCTGAGTCCGTCACTCCAAGCGTAACACAACGTCCCACGTGCAGCCATCCAAGCAGGACCTGACTTCCCAGATCAAGGCCAAATGAACCTTTGGCAACGATTATAAATTCGTCATGGCTCGAGTTTCAGGTTTGGAGAAGAAAGACGCACCGTGGCATCTACGTTGGTTTTACGGCGTAATGCACAAAATGTTTGCGAAGGATATTACGCCGGCAAAGATCCAGATGCGCTTGCCCGGACTCGTCTGGGGCGGCATGGCCATGGAAGCAGCGCTCGGCCGCAAACGACTCGTTTCGTTGCGTTACATTCAGCTGGGAAAAGTCCGCGCCGCGTCCCGTATCGGTTGTCCTTTCTGAATAGACGTCAATTCTGCCGTGGGCAGAAAAGCAGGCCTGAGCGATGACAAATTGCTCGCTGTAGTCGGCGACAACAGAATGCCGTTCAATGACACCGAACGTCTTGTCGTCGAGCTGGCTGACGCGATAACTGATACACCCGCGAATGTCTCTGACGATTTGTACGCGCGTTTGCGAAAGCAATTTTCCGAGGAACAACTGATGCAGTTAGGGGCGCAGATCGCGTTCGAAAATTATCGCGCGCGTTGGAACCGCATTTTCAACGTCGAGAGCGACAATCCGTACGCGCCCAAGGAGTGATGGCTTCCTAGCCGTCGCATGTATTTGGTGGGGATGCCGCGCTGCGAGAGCGGTCGGGTACACCGCGGTGGTTAGCACTGGCTACATTCCTTGTTGTCATTCTGAGCGAAGCGAAGAATCTCTGATGATTTCTTCGATAGCACGCCAGACCAAAACTCAGAGATGTTTCGCTTCGCTCAACATAACAGATGGGCGTGATGTCGGATCCAAAACTCTAAACAAATGCGGCACAGCGCGCAGATCGTCCATCGTATTGCTCAACGGCTAGAAAGCCGTCGTTCCTTGAGGAAGCTTCGTTTTGATTTCGTCGATAATCTCCTGTGGAGGCCGCCCTAACTCGACTGTTATTACCTCCTCATCTGGGTTCGGTTCTTCCAGATCGGCAAACTGGCTTCGTAGCAACTTCGGCTTCATAAAATGGCCGTGCCGGCTGCGCAGTTGCTTTTCGATGAGCGCATGGTCGCCGCGAAGAAAAACAAATTTTACTTCATCGCTGACGCGGAGACGATCGCGGTAAGCATGTTTTAACGCCGAACAGGCCAAGACGGCATTTTCTCCAGCGGAAAGCGATCGCTCGATCTGCTGCCGTAACTGTTCCAACCACGGCCATCGATCTTTGTCGGTTAAAGGATGGCCGCTGCGCATTTTTTCGATGTTCGCGGCAGGATGAAAATCGTCGGCTTCAATAAGTCGCCAGCGAAGTTCGCACGCCAGCAACTTGCCGACCGTTGTTTTGCCCGCGCCAGAGACTCCGAAGATGATTATCATCATGGCGCATAACTTTTCTCCGACTGCCAATCTTTTCCACCGCGAAGGCGAAAAGAACAAAAAGCATGTAGAAGATCCAAACACCCCGTAACGGTGGCTTTGTCTGTCAGCGACGTGCGCCGCACGTACGTATCGCCGATCTGAACAATCAGGAGAACAAGCCCATGCTGTAATGACCGACGAACATTTGTTTACCTCTGATTGTAAAACCAGCACATGGCTCAGTCGTATCGCGAGGAATCTGCATTTATTGTCCGGCGGTTTCTGTGAACCCGAAAGCATTCGGGACTGACACAGACGCCGTACAAAACAGAAGTGCCCTGCCGGTTACGGAAGCGGAAATTTCGCGCCGCTCTGACTCAGCATCGAGGCCAACTGTCTGGGACGCTCCCAACTCTTTCCGGGACCCGCCGCACACGATCGTCCTTGACGACTGCAGCCGCACGCGGAGTGAATAATGGTGGATGCCACAAATCGAGGCAGGCAAACGGCCGGTCTGAATCTACAGACGGTCCGTCGCCTCAAGTTCTGGGTCTGGTTTCAGGAATGGATGCGACCAACAGAACTTCAAGTCACATTGATCTGGGCCGGCATCATCGGATTTTGTGGCGCCGCTTGTTCCATCGCATATCGGGTGGCGACCAGCTTCGTTCACAAGATCCTGACGGGCAGCAGCGCACCGGGACTGGTTGAGAGTTTCATTGAACTGCCGTTGTGGGAGCGGCTTATCATTCCGGGAATCGGCGGCCTCATCGCGGGCGCAATCATTCAGTTCGGCTCGCGATTCCATGGTCGGGTCACCACCACCGATTACATGGAAGCGGTTGTTCTCGGCGATGGCAAAATTTCCGCGCGGCAAAGTCTGATAAAATCTCTCTCAGCACTTTCCACTATCGCCTCAGGCGGATCGATCGGGCGCGAAGGTCCGCTGGTTCAACTCTCCTCGATGGTCGCCTCGTTGGCCGGGCGATTGCAACATTGGACAACTCCGCGACTGCGATTGCTCGTAGGCTGTGGTGCGGCTGCGGGAATAGCTTCGGCGTACAACGCGCCAATCTCTGGCGCGGTATTTGTCGCCGAGATCGTGCTGGGTTCTATGGCCATGGAACTTTTCGGGCCGCTAGTGTTCGCCTCAGTGATCGCCACGCTCACCGTGCGCGGGTTTCTCGGTCCGGGGCCGGTTTATGAAATCCCGCTGTTCCGGCTCAACCGAGCCTGGGAGATCGGGCCGTATCTGCTGCTTGGTCTGGTGTCCGGTCTCGTTGCGCCGTGGTTCATTCGGCTGCTGCGAACCAGCGAAAGATTGGTAGGACAGTTCTCCGCGCCGGTTTACGTGAAGATGTGCGTCGGCGGTCTGATTGTGGGTGGCCTTGCGGTATTCTATCCGGAGGTGTGCGGCAACGGCTATAGCGTAGTAAACGGGATTTTGCGCGGCCAATGGCTTTGGCAAACGCTGGCCCTCATCCTCATTTTCAAAGTGCTCGCTACGGCAGCTACGTTCGGCTCCGGCGCGGTCGGTGGAGTTTTCACGCCAACGCTTTTCGTGGGCGCGAGTCTTGGGTTTCTCTTCGGTACTCTCACTCAAGACGTAACCGGATCGGCAGCGGTAAACCCCAGTGCCTTCGCCATTGTTGGCATGGGCGCATTTTTGGCCGCCGCGACCCACGCACCCATCATGGCGATCATCATGATTTTCGAACTCACGCTGGATCACCAGATTATTCTGCCGCTCATGCTTGCCTGCGTGGTCGGCTACTACACGTCAGTCAAGATTGAGAAACGCTCTATCTATGCCGAGGCGTTGAAGCGCAAAGGCGCAGGCGATTACGGGAAGCAGTTGGCTGAGTTGCATGTTCGCGACTTAATGAAGCCCAACCCGCTAACAATCTCTTTGACCACCGGTTTCTCCGAAATCGGTGAAAAATTCGTCAACTCGCGATTTAACCATCTCTACGTGACCGACCACGGAAGATTCCTCGGCGCTATCTCGTTGCACGATATAAAGAGCTATCTCAACACGCCAGACCTCGCGAAGGTGGTGATTGCCGGCGACCTTCTGCGCGATCCTTTTCCGGTGGTCCGTGCGACCGCTTCGCTAGCACACGCAATGGAATGTTTTAGCAATCACGACGGCGAACGCCTGCCCGTCGTGTCGCACGATCGAGAGCTCGTCGGCTCCATCTCCAAAACCGACGTCATCCTTGCCCTCGCGGGAAGCACAGCGCGACCCGCAACTGCGACCGGTTCGCCTGCGTCTCAGTAAACGCCAGTCTGCTTGTCCACCACGATGTCTATCAAGCGACGGTGACGATCGAATAACCAACGCGCGCTTATATCCTCGTGCACGACCATAGGTGCCGTGAGAAAGACAGCCCCAAGATGTTTGTAGTATTGCCCGAGGTAAGCGTGAATGGTCTCTGCCACGCGTGGATGTGACGGAATGTTGTCGGGTTCAACAGTGATCTTTGCCTCACCGCTTCGAGTGTTCTGCAATCGCTTTGAGATAAACCTAACGACATGTTCGATTCTGGACCCAGTTGGCGTCTCCTGTAAAAGCTGTGCCCGAATCGCCGCGCGCGGAGCATAAACATCGACAATCACTCGCGGCGGAGTTGTGTCAGCCAGCGCTGGGCCGGAAGAGATCAACACCAGACACAAGTTGCCCCGCAGATAGTCTTCGCGGGCGAAACAAGCCGGTGCTTCTCGATGATTGGTTCCGTCATGTTTCAACCGCCATCGCAAAATGAAGCTGCGTTTGATTTGTAATTCGTGCAACAACGCGATCAAATTTGGGAACGTTCGCGCGAATCGAAACCGGGTGTAAGCGGCCTCTTTTCACTAACACCTGGCTTCAGCCGGGTATTAAAAGCCAGTAACGCCGAAACCGTTTCAACGGCTTTCCTGTAGGGAGAAACAGTTGTCCTTTCGATCGCTGCATAACCGGGCTCAAGCCCGGTGTTAATATGAAATAGGCGATTCGAGTTTCCATTAGGAAGCGAAGTTCACATCGGATTGAGGTCCTGTCAGCTGCTCGCGCCATTCTGTAGCCACCGGCCTATGGCCGGTCTAACAAAAGATTGCGTTGGACGACGACCCGCAGAGCGGTGGCTACAGCTTGCAAACGCTACCTGATGCTAGGGAGGCTGTCACCTTCCCCTACAGCGTCTACAGCGGCACCTTTGAACAGAGCTAGATCGGTGATATGTGACAATGTTATGCCGCGTTGTGCCTGGGCTACGACTGAACCGGCCATTACTTATCACGATGAAGAATGGGGCGTTCCTGTGCACGACGATCGAGTGCTCTTCGAGTTCCTGATTCTGGAAGGCGCACAAGCCGGGCTGAGTTGGAACACGATTTTGAAAAAGCGCGAGAACTATCGAAAGGCATTCGACGGATTTCGGCCAGAAAAGATCGCTCGCTACGGCAAGCGAGACGTGCAGCGGTTGCTGCGCAACGATGGGATCGTGCGGAACCGGTTAAAAATCGCAGCTGCAATCGGTAACGCGAAAAACTTTCTCCCGGTTAAAAAAGAATTCGGAAGTTTCGACGCTTATCTCTGGACCTTCGTTGGAGGCACACCGATTCAGAATCGTTGGCGGGCCTTGGCTGACGTACCCGCGCGCACTGCCGAATCCGACGCCATGAGCCGCGATTTGTTGCGACGCGGATTCAAGTTCGTTGGCTCGACGATCTGCTACGCATTCATGCAAGCAACAGGCATGGTCAACGATCATCTCGTAACATGTCCGCGACACGCGCAACTCGGTGGCTCACGTTAGTGCAATAAAAACATCGCATGTTCTGACGTTGAAAGCTGCGGCGCTTTGTTTGCTAATGTGTGAGCAGCAAGACGCTTAAACTGCGAAATTTGAACGGCAGCGAGCGAAAGTAACAGTTTCTTCACCTTTGGTAATTAGACTTTTGCTCCAACTGACGGTTGCGTCCCGCCATGTTTGGAACAAAAGCTTGTTCAGTATTGATCGCAGCGTTGCTGTTCGTTTCGAACAGCTCAACATTTGCAAGCCACGGACAAAATGCCAGCCCTACGCCGACGCCTGCTGAACCTCCGGCGCCTGTTCTAGTAAGTCCCGCCAACGGCGCGTCTCTGGTTCAGCCGATAAATCTTGGCTGGAACGCACCGCCTTCCACCGTGGGCCCGATCGGCAGCTACACCTGGCAGGTCTCGACGTCTTCAACTTTCACCATCGTGGTTGCCTCCGCTTTTACGAACCAGGAAGCTGATCCTTCAATTCCGATACGTACTTCCGATACGGTCAGTGGCCTCGCAAACGGCACCTACTTCTGGCGTGTCAAAGCCAGTGAATCCACCACCAACGGTGGCGTGGATTCCGCCTGGTCGACACCGCGAAGTTTTATTGTAACCGGGCTGGGACCTGCACCCGCCACGCCGCTGATAACCACGCCGGCTAGCACTTCGCAGTTCCATATTCGTGAATCATTCCCGATCACATGGACTGCGGTGCAAGGGGCGCAGTATTACATCCTCGAAGCGGATGATGAACCTAGCTTCTCCTATCCGCT
>DASXOI010000005.1:0-15328 GCA_036494375.1 Candidatus Udaeobacter sp. | reverse complement strand
AATTCATGACCAGATTTTACACCCAGAACGAAGGCGAGTTTTACGATTTGGGGTACGAGGAAGCTCTACGGCGCATCACAACAGCACGGGATCAATTCCGTGCGCTCGGACTCACGCCACACGGTTTTATCGCGCCGGCCTGGTTACTAGGAAATGAAGCCGAGCAAGCCATTCGCGATGCGGAATTAGAATACACGACACGCCTGCGTAGTGTATGCGATCTTCGCTCCCAATCCATCTTTCCGGCGAGAACGCTCGTTTATAGTGTTCACAATACCTGGCGGCGCGCGCTTAGTCGCAGTTGGAACGCGGCATTGTTCCGTTTGATGAGAACCAAGCCGCTCTTGCGGATAAGCATTCATCCGCCCGATTATTCTCAGCCGACCATTTGGAAACAAATTTTGGGCTTCATCGCAGAAACAAAAAGTGCGCGTACCGCTACGACGTATCAGGATTGGGTCGCTGAACAAAGATTGAAGCGAGGAATGTAAGGTGAGCAGGTGCGATTTACATATCCACTCGCGCCATAGTGCGCGCTCGGAGGAATGGCTTTTCCGCCGATTCGATTTTCCCGACAGCTATTCTGATCCAAAGCAGTTGCACGAACAGCTGCGCAAATGTGGGATGGATTACGTTACCATTACCGATCACGACTCGATCGATGGCTGCCTGGAAATTGCGCACCTGCCTCGGACCTTCATCAGCGAGCAGGTTACTACTTACTTTCCGCACGACGCCTGCAAGCTGCACATTTTGGTGTGGGGCATTTCGGAACAGCAGCATCGCGATATCGAAGGCGTGCGCGAAAACATTTTCGATCTGCAGCGATACCTGCAGCGTGCGCAAATCGCTCACGCAGTCGCCCACCCCTTATACAGCGTGAACGGCAAACTCGAGGCAATGCACCTCGAGCAGCTCATTCTTCTGTTCAAACATTTTGAGGGCATCAACGGTTTGCGCGATGCGCTTCTGAGCGACCTGGCACAGACTCTTTTCAAGCAATTAACGCCAGAGCAGATCGACTTGTTTGCAAATCGGCACGGCGTGGCGCCTGCGCACGCGGAACCATGGAGAAAAATCCTGGTCGGCGGCTCGGACGACCATGGAGGGCAGTTTGCGGCTTCTGCTTTTACAGAAACGTCTGCTGCGAAATCCGTCGAAGCATTCCTGAAATCAGTTCGGAACGGGAATTGCACAGCGCGTGGCCAGGGAGGGACGCCACTAATTTTGTCGCATGGTTTTTACAACACCGTCGCATGTTTCATCCAGGACCGTTTCCACGAAAAGCTGGGGCCCAGTGGGGTTCTGCTAGAGAAAATGTTTTCGCGTTTCATGGAGGGCCGTGCTCCGACGGAGTTCACACTGAAGGAGAAAACGGAGTTCATCGTGCAGGGCGTTCTGTCCGGAAAGATTTTCGATTTCGCCAAACCCGCAAACGTCTCGCTCTGGAAAGAGCTTTCTGGTTATTTCGCGCGGCCAGAGGTGAAGGCGAAACTAGCCGCGCAATTGGATAAGGTTAGCGAGCCGGAGCGGCGCACCTTTCTCATGGCGAATATGGTCGCCGAACAACTGGCGTTTCGCTTCTTCAACAAGTTTGTGCAGCAACTTAGTAGCGGCAACATGGTGGAGAGCGTGCAGGCTCTCAGTGCGATTGCGCCGATCCTCGTAATCCTAACGCCGTACATCTACGGCTTTCACAGCCAGGCTCCCTCGCGTAAATGGCTGCGGAAATTGTTCAAAGAGTTGACTGGCGAAATCCCCGTTGCGTTACAAAATCACAAACGCGCATGGTTCACCGACACCTTGGAAGATGTGAATGGTGTAGCGACGACGATTCGCAAAATGACTGCGGCCGGAGCCGCTGCGGGAAAGGAACTGGTCGTGGTGGCTTCACGAAGCGACCTCCAACTTTCCGACATCCCAATCAAAAATTTTCCGCCCATCGGCGAATTCGAGTTGCCGGAATACGAACTGCAGAAACTGAGTTTCCCGCCGATTCTGCAGATGCTGGATTACGTCCAGCGGGAACGATTTACTGAGATCATCATCAGCACACCCGGCCCTGTCGGTTTAACCGCGCTGCTTGCGGCGAAAATGCTCAACCTGCAAACCAGCGGCATTTATCACACCGACTTTCCCCAATACATCCGCATCCTGACTGAGGACAGTTTTCTTGAAAGCGTAGCTTGGGGATACATGCATTGGTTCTACGGGCAGGTCGACACTGTTTTCGTTAATTCCGAAGAGTACAAACAAAGCTGGATTAAACGGGGATTCGACCCGGCAAAATTGAAAATTTTGCCGCGCGGTCTCGACACCGAACTGTTTCATCCAGCCCGAAAGGATTCCGCGTTTTTCGAAAAGTTCGGAGCGGCGAACGGCGAGGTTCGCCTGCTCTACGTCGGCCGCATTTCACGAGAAAAAGATCTCGACCTTTTGGCTGACGCTTATCGACGTCTGCGCAAAGAAGGACTGCCTGTTCGACTTTTTGTCGTTGGTCATGGCCCGTATTCCGAAGCGCTCGCAAAATCTTTGCCCGACGCATTCTTTACCGGTTATCTCAGAGGCACAGAATTGGCTGCCGCATATGCATCGGCGGACATCTTTGTTTTTCCCAGCACCACAGACACTTTCGGCAATGTTATCCTCGAAGCGCAAGCTTCCGGATTGCCCGTTGTCGTTTCCGATTCAGGCGGGCCGAAGGAATTAGTCGCGCACAAGGCAAACGGTCTGATCACGAGGTCGCATAACGTCGAAGACTTCACGGACGCGATTCGAGTTCTTGTGACCAATCAAACGCTGCGGGAGCGCATGGCGAACTCCGCTCGAGACAGTGTTACCGACCGAAGTTGGCCGAGAGCTTTCGCAAAGTTCTGGGCCACAACCGAGGTTTAAGAGACATGTTCGCCGCAGAGATGAGCCTGTAGGGGAAGCTGACAGCTTCCCTCACAGAAAAAACGTCTGGTCTCTGTTAGCGACCGATATCTGCTATCCCGTCTATTCGGCGCCTGCCCGAACCACGACTCCGCCGTACAACTTCCACAGGTAATAGGCTGACGCGGCAAAACCAATCGCGATAACGATAGATCGAACCACGGTGCGGTTCGCGCGATGCGATATCATTCCCCCGACGTAGCCGCCAACAAGACCACCGATCGCCATCGGCACACCGTAACTCCAGTTCACATCACCCTCGAGTACGAGCACCAAGACTGCCGCGCCTCGCATACAAAGAGTGAGGAAATTCTTAAGCGCGACCACATGCCGGATATCGCCCCGCGAAATAAAACTCAGCGCGCCAATCATGAGGATGCCAATCCCTGAGCCGAAGTAGCCGCCATACAATCCTACTAGAAAAATGGCCGCAATTGCGACAGGCCACAACGCCACCGTGATATCGGGATGCACACTGCCACTTTCATCGCGTCTAACCAGGATGGGCCGCAGCACAATGATAACAGTGGCAGCTAACACCAACCACGGTACTAACTGAATAAAGCCCCGATTGCCCGTCAGGCTTAGCAACACAGCTCCGATCAAACCTCCGATTACACTCGGAATCAAAAGCAGCCATAACCATACGCGACCGATGACCCCTTCCAGCTGCTCCCGCGTCCGCCACACAGCGGTGGGATAAGCGAAGAACAGAGCGACCGCACTTGTGGCATCAGCGGTGACCGGTGTTACCACGAGCATTAACAAGGGGAACGTGATCAGTCCACCGCCACCGGCCAATGCATTGATTGTTCCCGCCAGAACAGTGGCCAGGCAAAACAAGAAGTAACTCATCATCCCTTTCTCTGACTCTTGCTCATGCTCATGCTCTTCTGCTCTGGAATAGGCACGTGGGTTCGACGATTGGATATCATGCAGCCGGCAAGTTTGCCTCTACAACTTCCAACGCAAATCGTGGAGATCTGTTTGTTGTAGCCGGCATCGTTGATGCCGGCCGCCGGGATCATCGATCCCGGCTACAGTTCCACGGCAATACATCGAGATCGACGTTGCCGCCCGTGAGAATAATTCCCACGCGTTTCCCCGCGACGTCCATGATACGCTCAGCGATTGCTGCATACGGAACTGCCGCTGATGGCTCGATCACGATCTTCATCGTCTCCCAAATCGTGCGCATCGCCGAAACGATCGCTTTCTCGCTCACGGTTACGATGTCGTCCACGTACTGCTGGATGATCGCAAAGTTTGGTTCGCCGATATTTGTGCGCAGGCCGTCCGCGATCGTGAACTTCTTTTCCGTCACAAGCCGCCGTCCTGCGCGAAACGATTGCGTCGCATCGTCCGCGTTCTCGGGCTCGACCGCGATCACTTTGATTTGCGGCCTCATCGATTTCGCGGCGATTGCTGTGCCCGACAACAGACCGCCGCCGCCGACCGGGCACATAATCACATCAAGGTTGGGAATATCTTCGAGCAGTTCCATTGCTGCTGTCCCCTGCCCCGCTATCACATGCTCATTTTCGAAGGAGTGAATCAACGTTGCGCCAGTTTTATTGATCATTTCTGCGCATTTCATCTCACGCGACTCCTCTGTCGGTTCGCAAAAGACAACCAGCGCACTGTAAGCCTCCACTGCGCGAATCTTCACTTTCGCGGAATTTGAGGGCATCACGACATACGCCGGGATGCCGCGCAATTTCGCCGCACGCGCCACCGCGGCACCGTGGTTACCGGAAGAATGCGTTGCCACCCCAAGCCGCGCTGTTGTCTCATCAAGTGCGAAGACGGCATTAGTCGCACCGCGTGCCTTGAAGGCACCAATCTTCTGGAAATTTTCGCACTTAAAAAACAGCGAGACCCTGCACGCGTCATTCAGCCACGAATTCGTCAGCACCGGCGTGCGATGAATGTGTGGGCGAATCCGTTCGTGCGCTGCGCGGATCGTATCAATGTTGACTGATCCAGTTAGTTCGACCATCCGAAAAAGGCGTCGATAATCGCGAACGTGTCAATGACCGCTTACATGGTCGCACGTCGCAATCTGTGGCCAACTGGACGAAAGACGGTTCTTTCATCAACCAATGATGCGCAGTTGTAGCCGGGGGCGGTGACCCCGGCAAGCGCATGCGTAGCAAGCTCCAGTGCGCCGAGATCAACGCCCTCGACTACAATAATGCTCCGGCCGCGGGCCGATGCCGATGAAGCGCGCGGGAAGTTGTCGCAAAACTGGAAACCATTTCAATAGGCGAAAAACGAATGGCAACGATTGCTTGCGCTCCGATCTTTGACCAGTAACTACGCGACGATGAATGAAAACCTGCATTGCTTGAATGAGTCGCGTGGGCCATTCGCGGCGTGCCTGTACTTTGCGCAGATCGTCCACTGAAACGGGTCCGGTCCGCAATTTTTCGGCCAGCAAGTTTGCAGTCGCGACGGCATCCTGAATGGCGAGATTAATGCCAACGCCGCCTGCCGGTGACATCGCATGTGCAGAATCACCGATGCAAAGCAGCCCGTCGCGGCACCAACCGCGCAGGCGATTGATTTGCACCGTCAGCAATTTGATTTTTGACCAATCATCAAGCTCTGCGACGCGGTCGCGCAGAAATCCGGCGAAGCTGACGATGTCGGTTTGAAGTTGCTGCAGACCGCGTGCTTTGATCTCATCGAAGCCGCCCTTTGGAATTACAAAGCCGCACTGCCAGTAACCGCCGCGGTCGAGTAACACGAGCAATTTGCCCTGCTGAAAGAAGCCGAATGATTGCTGAGGATCGTCCTGCTTCTTTGAGATCCGCATCCAGAGCACGTCGATGGCAACACCAAACTCTTGTCGCTCCAGCCCCGATCGCGCCTGGACGATCGAATGCCGTCCGTCTGCGCCAATGATCAGGTCAGCGCGAATTTCCAGCTCGCCCCGTGGAGTTTTCGCACGTACGCCTGTCACGCGCTGTTGATCGAACGTCAGATCGATCACTTCGTGCTGCATCAGCAATTGGAAAACCGGTAATTGTTTTGCGTGCGTGGAAAGAAAATTGAGAAAATCCCACTGAGGCATGAAGGCAAGGAATTTGCAGCGCGTGGGTAGTTTCCTGAAATCGGCGATGGGCACAGTCTGACCATTGATGACTGCGCGTAGTTCGCGAACTTCCTGATGCGGCTGCTTTAGGAACTCATCGAGCAATCCAAGCTCGTACATCAACTCGAGGGTAGACGGATGAATAGTGTCGCCGCGAAAATCGCGAAAAAAATCGGCGTGTTTTTCCAAAACGATCACGGGCACACCCGCTCGCGCGAGCAGGTAACCAGCCATGATCCCTGCTGGTCCGCCGCCGGCGATCACACAACGCGTTTGCAGTTTTTCAGCCACCGATTACACGGATAGCACGGATGAGAACTCAACTCATAATGTCATTCTGATCCCGCAGTCGCGGGAGAAGAATCTCTGATCACTTCTGAAGCAAACGCCGCGCAGAAATAGCCAGAGATGTTTCGCTTCGCTCAACATGACAGGACTCTATACACGACGATGCATAGAAAACGGCGTTCAATAACATTCGTTGTTTCCATCTGTGGTATCCGGGGAATCCGTAGTTTAGCTAATGAAAATTGATCAGCCACTTTCCCTGAACGAAGAACAAGTTCGAGAGCATCTGCGGATGACGGACTTGATTCCGGCCATGGAGAAAGCGCTGCTCGATTTCTCGGCCGGCAAAGTGACTCAGCCGGTTCGCTCGATCATACCGATTAATGTCGCCGCGGCGACAGGATTCCTAGGCTTGATGCCGGCGCTCACTCCGAATGGACTCGGCTTCAAAGCAGTGACGTTCTACCCATCAAATGCGGAGCGCGGGATCCCGACGCATATGGCCACGATTTTTCTTGTCGATCCACAAACGGGAATGCCACTCGCGATAATGGACGGGCGCTTAATTACCGAGATGAGAACCGCTGCCGTATCTGCCGCGGCGACGAAACTGCTCGCATCGGCGGATGCTAAAGTTCTCGCCATTCTCGGCAGCGGGGTACAAGCGCGCAGCCATGTAGAAGCCCTCCGGCTCGTTAGGCAATTTGATGAGATTCGCGTGTGGAGTCCTACCTTTGAACACGCAAAGCTGTTCGCACAGGAAATTGGCGCCACAGCTATTTCTGCTGAAGAAGCAGTGCGGGACGCCGATGTGGTCGTGACCGTGACCAGTTCAAAAACGCCAGTGCTGAAGGGAAACTGGCTGAAGCCCGGCTGTCATGTGAACGCAATCGGCGCATGCCGGCCGGACTGGCGCGAGCTTGACGATCAAGCGATGCAAAAAAATGTCGTCTTCGTCGATTCTCGCGAAGGCGCAATGCGTGAGTCAGGGGACGTGATTCTTTCAGGCGCGAAGATCTATGCGGAATTAGGTGAAGCGTTCGCGGGCAAAGTTCCGACGCGGCGAAACGAAACGACCGTCTTTAAATCGTTAGGGATGGCCGTGGAAGATATCGCCGCAGCAATGCTCGTGTATCACAGCTACTTGGGCGATTAATTGATTCGAAATCAATTGCCAGCCGCGCCCTCGCGTAATTCCTGAGACTGCGCCTTCTTCGGTGCAGCCTGGCTGGTCACCCGAACAGAACGGCGCGTACCCAGACAACTAGCAGGAAGACGATTGCAAATCCGCCGGCTACCAACCAGCGGAGGTCTGGTACGATTGTGCCGCCCGAAACCGGCGCCAAGTCCAGTTCCAGGGCTATGAATTTGTAAGGTGCCAGCGGCGCATAGGCGGGGTGGGAAATCAGTTTCAAGAAGGTGCGCCGACTGGGGTAGCGCACGACAGTCATATTACCCCAGGTTCTCTCCGGCTGAATGTTGATCAGATTTTTGGCTTGGGGAGCTCCGATAAACGTCGGATAGGATGCGTGACTCAACCAAAGCCATATGAGGCTCTTTTCATAGCGTGCGTTGGCTTGTTCGGGGGTTCCATTGAAATCCGGCGCGCCGGGAAATGGTTGCAGCCGTTGAAAGAAATTTATGAGGTTGAACATGTACAACGGCTTGCCGTCGTCGGTCTCGGCCCATGGACGGAGACGGGCAATGAATGTCTGAACCGCCTTCTCGGGAAGCGGTAGCTTTTCGATCCTCGCTATGTATTGATCGATCTCCGCTTGAGTGAGCTTGCCCGCTCCTTGAGAATGCCACACCGAGAAGGCCGCGTACAAGAGCATTAACGCGGCAGCAAGAAAGAGATCAAACCACATTTTCGTTTCCTTTTGGAATTTGTGTCACCGTGCCGAAGCCAATCGTGCTGTTAAACCAGAAACTCCTCAAACTGGAAACGTTTATCCTCGGCTTGCTCCAGCTCTTGCTTGGACTGTCCCATCCAATACTCCACCTATTGGTTCCTCGTTTGGGCATCCAGAGCTAGGCAAAGAATTGAGTTAGTAAGTTGTTAACCTTTGCGGGTTGTTCGTGTTGAACCCAATGGGTCGCAGTCTCAAATATTTCAAGATATCCATCGTCACAATACTGAAGACTTTCTCTGGCCAATGCTGCACCTACGAACTGGTCGTTTTTTCCCCAAATCAGGAGGGCCGGCACTTTCACTCGTGAAGCTTCGGGATCAACGGCGAACTTTGACGGACACAATAGAGCGGCTCGATACCAGTTAAGCATAGCTGACAGCGCGCCTTTCCTGGACCATGACTCCTTATACTGCTCGAGATCAGGATCAGAAAATACCCCAAGAGGTGAAGTATTCCGCAGCGCTGCAACCAGCAGCGCCCAATCTCGCCTTCGGAGAATGCGTTCGGGTAGCCAAGGAAGCTGAAAAAAGAACATGTACCAGCTCCTCCGCAGCTGCGCGGGCTTCATAATGAGATTTTTTATGAAAACCCGAGGATGCGGGACGCTCAACATCGCGGCGCGGTGAACCCTATCCGAATATTGGGCAGCCAAGTACCAAGTAACAGCAGCTCCCCAGTCGTGCCCGACGACGAACGCTTTTGAACCCGCCACGGCATCCAAAACGCCGATGACATCTTTAGCGAGCAGGTCGATGGAATAGCTAGCAATACCTGCAGGTTTATCACTTAAGTTGTAACCCCGTTGGTCTGGTATGATTAACCGAAATCCGGCGGAGACGAAGTGATCAATTTGGTGCCGCCAGGCGAACCAGAACTCGGGAAAACCGTGGAGGAATACCAAAGGTCTGCCGCTTGCAGGTCCGGCAAGAACGACGTGCAGTGCAATGCCATTAATTTTGAAAACGCGAAATTCAAGAGACGAATGGATGCCTGATAATGTCATGAGGCGAGTCAGCGAGCGATTGTCTCACGCCAGAGCCGTTATAGCGAAGATCGTTTATTTTTGGCGGTTCGAAATAAATGACGCAAGTGTTTGCGGTGGACTCATAGAGTGCTTGCAAAGCCAATCCATCACGGAACAGTTGCCGGAATGACAGCTGATCTAGCAGGCTTAAATGCGAGGATAAAACAAGCCGTTGCTGACGGGCAACTGATCGAATCATCGGCAAAGAACATTCGGACACTGCTCGAAGGTACAGGGTCAGATGTCTATTTTCGATCGGTCAAGGAACTCGTAGATGGCGCTGAGTGGCAGGAACTAAACGACAGGTTTTACCAGACACTTGCATTTGGCACCGGCGGGCTGCGCGGGCGCACCATTGGCAAAATCGTAACGACCACGGAACGGGGAAATGCGCGCGAAGGCGAGCGACCGGAATTCCCGTGCGTTGGCACGAATGCGATGAATTTCTTCAACATCAACCGCGCAACACGGGGACTCGTTGCTTACCTGCAGGACTGGAGCCGGCGCGAGGGAATTCCAACAAAGCCAAAACTCGTAATCGCACATGATCCGCGGTTCTTCTCGAAAGAGTTCGCCGACTTGGCGGCGAAAATCGCATGCGAAAATGGTTGCGACGCTTTTGTATTCGATGGTCCGCGTTCTGTACCGGAGCTTTCGTTTGCCGTTCGTTATCTGCGCGCGAGCGCAGGGATCGTAATCACCGCCAGCCATAACCCGCCGCACGACAACGGCTACAAAGCTTATTTCGACGACGGCGCGCAGGTGATCGATCCACACGCCAGTGGGATCATCGCCAAAGTGAACGCAATCACGACTGAGTCATTCGCGCCGCTCCCTAAAGAGCAACAAGGGAAACTGACGGTTATCGGAAAGAATATAGATCAGGCGTATATGCACCGGCTCGAAACGCTGATCCTCGATCCGCGAATGATTCGTGAGGCCAAATCGCTGCGGATTGTTTACACGCCGTTGCATGGAACCGGCAGCGTAATCATCAGACCAATGTTGAACCGGCTCGGTTTCAAGTTCCAATTTGTGCCAGAGCAGGATTGTTTCGATGGCCGGTTTTCAACGGTGAAATCGCCGAACCCGGAATACGGCGAAGCGTTAACCATGGCGATCCATCTTGCTGAAAGAGAAAACGCCGATTTAGTCGCTGCTACTGACCCGGATTCCGATCGCATGGGAGTGGCCGTTCGAACCAGGGATGGCAAGATGAAATTGCTGACCGGAAACCAAATCGGTTCGCTGCTCGCGTGGTATAGAATCAAGACGCTGTTCGACAAAGGCATTCTAAACAAGCCAAACGCAGCACGCGCCGTCATCATCAAAACTTTCGTCACCACCGATCTGCAAAATGCAATCGCCGATCATTACGGCGTGCGCTGCGTGGAAACGTTGACTGGTTTTAAGTATATCGGGGCGAAGCTGGCAAAGTACCAATGTGAGATTCCCGAACCGCTGCGACGAAGTTATCCCGATCTTGCGGAAACCGAAACGCGGCGGCTTCGCCTCGCATATTCTTCCTTTTATGTTTTTGGCGGCGAAGAAAGCTACGGTTACAGCGGCGCTGATTTTGTTCGCGACAAAGACGGGAACGGCGCAGTAATCATGTTTTGTGAAGTAGCCGCTTACGCCAAATCCCGTGGACAAACCGTCGATCAGTTACTCGACGAAATTTATTTGCAGTTTGGTTATTTTGCGGAGAAAAGCAGTTCGCTTGTTTTCGAGGGAGCAGAGGGAGCAAACAAGATCGCCAGTCTGATGAAATCGTACACGACCGATCCGGTCCGCGAAATAAACCGCTTGAAAGTGGCGAGCTTCAAAAATTTCGAAACGGATGAGATCAAAGACGTCGAAGGCGATCTCATTCCAAAAACGAAAATGTTAATGCTTGAGCTGGAAGATGGCACGCGCATCGCGGTGCGTCCGTCGGGCACAGAGCCGAAAATAAAGTATTACCTTTTTGCGCGGCGCCGGCCCAGAAGCGAAAAATTCACAGGCGCAGACCTCGACCGACTCAAAGCGGAAGTGGAAAAACACCTGGAGGATCTGTGGAAGTGGCTGCGAACAGGGGCCGAGGCGCGGCTCGCGAATTAAATGTCATCTTGAGCGAATCGAAATATCTCGGATCATTGCTCTTTGCGCACGGCCGAGACGAACAATCAGAGATTCCTCGACTTCGCTCGGAATGACAGAAGGCAATCAAGGAGTGACGGCTTCCCAGCCGTCAACGTGAAATCGACGGCTGCCTAAGCCGTCGTTCCTTGAGCGTTGGCACTTTGCATTTGGAAAGAGCAGAGCCCATGAAAAGAATCACAAAGCTTTGGCCATGGTTGGCTGCAATCTGCAGCGGGGTTCTTTACGCGGCTTGTTTTGCGCCATTTAACCTGACTTGGTTCTGCTGGATCGCGCTGACCCCGCTTATTGCCGCAATTTGGTTTTCCGGCGCGGAGTCGCGTCGTCCGTGGTTTCGAAACTTGCTTCTTGGTTATGTCGCAGGCCTGACATTCTTTTGGATCGTATTCTCGTGGCTCACGACCGTCACCGTTCTCGGTTGGTTTATTCTTCCGTTTTACATGGCGATTTATTTCGCCAGCTGGGCGTGGTTTTGCGGTCTTCTACGGCCACGGGCGGGCAAGAGGAAATCACATCGCGCAAGCAAATGGGGTCAGATGCTCGCCCAAGCGCGAAGCACCGCGGCTCCCGCACCATCGCCATGGATAAAGTCGACCAACAACCTGCGACTCGCTTTCATCCTAGCGGCGGCCTGGACTACGCTTGAATGGTTGCGCGGCTGGGTTTTCTCTGGCTTTGGCTGGAATGGCATCGGAGTCGCGCTACATGATAATTGGCCACTGATTCAAATCGCCGAACTCACCGGGGTTGCCGGGTTGTCGTTCGCGGTCGTGTTTGTCAACGTGATCATTCTCACCACCGCGTATCGTTTGGTTGTAGAAGCGCGTACACGGGTAATGCGACCGCATTTTGATTTCACGGTCACAATGGCGGCTATTGTAGGCGTCTTGATTTTCGGAGTCCGGGCGACTCAGATTTCGCCGTCCACAAAACCGCTCCGCGTTGCTGCGGTACAATCGAATGTTCCGCAAAATCAAAAGTTCGATCCGCAGTTCACCAGGAGAATTTTCGATCAATTTCGGCGATTGAGCGAAATCGCTCTCCGCTCAAATCCCCCACCCGATTTATTGGTTTGGCCGGAGAGCTCGATGCCCGGGCCAGTTCTGGCAGACCAGGAGAGCCACAAATTTGTCATGGATCTAGCCGGATCGGCGGACACAGACCTCCTGTTGGGAACGATCGACGTAGACAATCAAGACGTTTACAACGCGGCACTGCTCGTTTCCGATGGCGGCGAACGCGTGCAGATGTATCGAAAGATCCACCTGGTGCCTTTTGGCGAATACGTTCCCGGTCGCCATACAGTGCCGCTGCTTGCGCAAATTGTAGGCGATCAGGTACCCGGCGATTTTAAAGAAGGAAAAGAACATACCGTGTTCACTTTGACCAACACCGACATCCATGTCGCGCCGTTGATCTGTTTCGAAGACACGATTGGTGAGCTCACCAGACAATTTGTCCTGCCTAACGATACAACTTCCGGTGCAAACCTGCTCGTAGATGTGACGAATGACGGGTGGTTTCAGACGTCCGCTGGATCGCATCAGCACCTGGCGAATGCAATTTTTCGCTGCGTAGAAACGCGTCGGCCAATGATTCGCGCAGCGAATACCGGCGTGACCTGTTTCATCAATCAATTTGGCCGCGTCACTCATATGCTCCGGGATGAAACGGGCAGCACGTTTACTGAGGGCGTGCTTGCTGGCGACATCAAAGTGCCGACCGAGCAAACGCTGACGTTCTATGTCCGGCATGGCGAGCTATTCGCAAAGGTGTGTGCCGGTATCACACTGTTTACAATCATCGCCGCAAGCGTGATGCGCTGGCGAAAGCGATAGAGGCGTTCGCCAGCCTGCGATTCTAGACTGTTGAATTTGGCAAGTCCCGCTCACCTGTCATGTTGAGCGAAACGAAACATCTCTGGATTTTGTCCTCGGCGCGCGTCCAAAGAAATGATCAGAGATTCTTCGCCTCGCTCAGAATGACAACAAGGCAGCGTCGACCACGCGAATCAGATACTCGCCAAAGCGGACGCTTGCGCATCGCGAGATCTCTCGGTGTGTGATACAACTCACCCGTGGCAGTCCTGATTCCACTTGACCATCTGGACGAACTTTGGCCTAACAAATGTCGGGGCGCGCGCGTCGGGGCGCTAATTCATCCGGCTTCCGTTTCGTCGAAGCTGGAACACGCGTCACGAATCCTGGAGCGACACAGTAATGATTTGTTTCGCCTCGCCGCCTTTTTTGGCCCGCAACACGGGTTTCTCGGCCAAACGCAGGACAACATGGTGGAATGGAAGAGTTACGAGCATCCGCGTTTGCACATCCCGGTCTACAGTCTTTACGGCGACCATCGCGAACCCAGCGCAGAAATGCTGGAAGGGCTGGATGTTTTATTGGTCGATCTTCAGGATGTCGGCTCGCGTTACTACACTTTTATTTGGACGATGTATCTGTCGATGCGCGCTTGCGAGAAATGCGGCATCGCAATGGTTGTCTTGGATCGGCCAAACCCGGTCAACGGCGTAACGACTGAAGGACCGGTGCTTGACACGAATTATAAGTCGTTCGTCGGCATGCATCCTATTCCAGTTCGGCATGGCCGCACTATTAGCGAACTGGCACGACAATTCCGCGATGAAACGTTTCCCAATTGTGAGCTGTTCGTCCTGCCGATGAAAAACTGGGAACGCGAGATGTGGTTTGACCAAACAGGTCTGCCATGGGTGATGTCGTCACCCAACATGCCGACGCTCGACACCGCTACGGTTTACCCAGGCATGTGTCTGTTCGAAGGCACAAATATTTCCGAAGGGCGCGGCACGACGCGACCATTCGAAATTTTTGGTGCACCATTTATCGATGCGGAAAAACTTTGCGCCAAGCTCAACGACTTAAAGCTGCCCGGCGTTTTCTTTCGCCAAAACTATTTCCAGCCAACCTTCCAAAAATTTGCCGGTCAACTCTGCGGCGGCGCGCAGCTCCACGTTGTCGATCGAAACAGCTTCCGACCGTTTGAAACAGGCATTGAAATCATTCGAGCCATTCGGAGCTTGTATCCGGACGAATTCGAATGGAAACAACCGCCTTACGAATACGAAAGAGAGAAATTGCCGATCGAAATTCTTCTGGGCAGATCGGTGAAAGGATTCTTCGACGATTAGCTAGCGAAAGCTCGGCATTACCAAAACGTCAGGGTTCGCTAGAGGTACGAAGCTACAATCTTTCAAAACACCTGATAATTACTGTCATGTTGAGCGAAGCGAAACATCTCAGTTTTCATTTGTTGCGATTGATCCAGAATCAAATCAGCGATTCTTCGCTTCGCTCAGAATGACAGACATGAGATGAGTTGTTTTGTGAAGGGTTTGCTTGCACGCCGACTAACGCCAGTCGCAATATTTATGGCCCAGCTTTTACCCTCGCTTTCGCCACACATTCACGCCGACATCCCATGGCCGGAAGTCGTTCAGCGGCTGGCGTACGAAAACGAGAAACTGGCGCGGCGCCCGCAGGGACACAACGGTGAATACTTCGTCGTGTGCACGCTCTATTACACACCGAAGGAATCAGGTTTTACTTTTGAGCGCGGCTTTGACGCCACGCCGATTACGAAACCCGGGTTGCACGGCCGAAAATATCCGCGCGATTTTCTGCGCTCTGTAAAAAAGGAAGGCTTTGGCCGAATTACTACGCCTGTCGACGGACGATATTACATTACCTACAACGACGGTGGTTCGTACACATTTGCTTCGCATGCGACAAGTGGAGGCGGTGTTCTGATGCCGCGTTATTCGGCGGCGATGGTGGGAGGGCACGGTGGCTTGCGCCGCGGGGCGGTTATAGAGACAACGTCGTCGGAACTTCAAAAAATCTTTGGGAGCAACCGCTGGAAGATCATGGATACCGGCGGCGGTCTGCGGCGATGGCA
>DASXOI010000004.1:0-2544 GCA_036494375.1 Candidatus Udaeobacter sp. | reverse complement strand
AACGCAGTATTCGTCTAAAGCGCCGCTTTAGGAGCGCTCAAGCTTTTACTGTAGAACCCAGAGCGATCGAAGCAGCAAACGCGCCGCTTCCCGGCAGCGAGCATCGAGCAGGCATTTTTGATCCGGCGCGCGCGCGTCTCTTCCTGCTTCGCCGAGGTGACCCAGTGGATCCAATCTCTGCGCGCATTGGGCGTGATGTCCGACCACAACGCTCTCGCTTTCGGAGCGGCGGCGGCGAGAGCCTTGCGCAGATCGGTCGGCACCTTGGGTTCCGTTTCCTTTCCCGCCGGCGCGATCTCCAGCGTGACAACGTCACCTGCGTCTGCGCCCGCAGCTTTGCTTAGCTTCCGGTCCACCTTAAGCCAGTGGCTTTTCTCGCCGTCGGGTTCGAGCTCGGCTTGGAAAAGAAAGCCATTAATGGTACCTTTGATCGGCGTCATACCGCGCGAGGGAAGCTTCGAACTAGCGTTCTTTGGCAGGACGAGAAAGGTCCAGGAATCGCCCTTCTCGGTCTCGGCCGGCCGGGAGAGTTTCGCTTTGAAACGGATTTTAGAAGCCGTTTTGGTCATCTGGCTGGTGACATTGACGGGGTTGTGCTTTTCGGACGCTGCATGGTTCGCTCACTCATAAAATTAAAGTTAGACTTCCTAATGGCAGCTAGATCAGACATTACACATCGAACATCAAACATTCCGTTCGTTAGTTCATCGGCTGATCAGACCCTAACTTCGTCCTGTGAAATGCTCACGCAAAAAGGATAACGTGTAAGCGTCGCGCTTCTGTAAGTCGCGATCAATCTCCGACACACGTTCACCGCAAAAATCCTGTGTACCATCGACGAAGTCGGCGATCGCTACAACGAGAGTACGGCGTGCACGACTGATGCGGGAGGGTTTGTCGCGCTCCAATAGCTTTACTGGTTGTGACCCGGGCGTGATGAGCTCCGCAAGCGCATAGTACTCGACGAAATATTCAAAGGATCTTTCCAGACGCGCGTAGTCGAGATCAGGAAACACGGCAGGATCTAACGAGAAGGAGATAAGTTAGGACAGGGTGCCGTGGCAGACACGCTGAACTCCTTATAAAGACGGGCGGTCGGCTTCATCGGCTGGTTAGCCCATCAAGGTTCCACATGCCGGCCGTAGTAACGCTCTTCCGAATCTTGATCATACGGCGGCAATTTGTTGTGCAGTTCCTCCGATATGCCCTTTTTACGGGCACCAAGATGGAAGTCTTTGACTATGAACTTACCATCCGGCATGACCACAGCATCAAGATGCGAATCGAGATTCGGGAAATGCGGAAACTGCTTTGGGTTTGACGTCAAATCGGCGTGAACTCCGAACGGGAGAGAAACTGTCTTAGTATTTTCGCCATCGGTGGTCACATCAATGGTGAAGCCATCAGGGAATGCACTGCCACTTCCTGCGTTAGCCTTCTTGCAAATCTCGTATTGATCGGGGGCCGCTTTTCGCGTCCGTGACAGCACAGCTTGCTGGGCTGTGTTCAACAGGTCTAGCTCCCACTTAGGTCTGTTTTGCTCGATTTTGAGCAAAACTAGAGCGTCAGGATTCCACTTCCCATTCACTTTCCAGAGCAGAAGGGACGAGTCCGATGACCAGCGCGGCGGAGCGGCCTCGTGGAAATTCAATGCGTGGTTGTAGCCTGGCTCGGCATGAATGATCGCTATTACATCCTGCGTGCGTAGCTCCACTACTTTGTTCGTCCGATCGTCCGGCTCTTGCGCTCCTTCGTCGTGGACGACCGGGATCATTATCCCATATCGGTGATCGGCTGAGAAAGTGAAAGGTGGCGTGACGTAATCGGTGTTCACGCCGCTGCCAAAGGCAAACGTAGCGGCGTTAATAAACGCCACTGTGACTGCCAGCGGTCTATTGCGTGCTCCGAGAACCATTTGAAACCAATAGGCCTAACCAGAATTTGACCCAAAACTTCGTCTAATCGAATCACTTCCTCAGCATTAAATCGCGTTTCGCTTTAAACTCGGAGCCTGGTTTCCATTCAGGAAACTTGTCGCCATTGGCTACTTCGTAACCAACTTCGAATAGGAGTTGAACATCTTGCACGGCGCCGGAGAGGTTCCAATCAGGCTTAACGTCGTCGGTGACCTGGTGGTAATCCGTCGAATCAAATTCGTCGGACCGCAGTGGCGCGGTCTCGGGACGGGAGAGAAGATGTTCACCTTTGCCGATGTAAAGCGACGGCACGCCGGCTTTCGAGAACTCAAAATTGTCAGCGCGATAAATCATGCCTTTGTCAGGGCGGCTGTTCGGGATCGCGGTGCGGCCCTGTTGTTTGGCCACGGCAGCGAGAAGATCGTCGAGCGTGGAAAAACCAAGACTCAGATCCTCAATATCGCGCGCTTTGCCCCAGACGTTCATGGTATCGAGATTGATGTCCGCCAGCGTTTTCTCCAAGGGATAGAGCGGGTGCTCTGCATAAAATTTGGCACCGAGCAATCCCGCTTCTTCGGCTGTCGTTGCCATGAACAACACTGATCGTTTCGGCGGCGGATTTATTTTC
>DASXOI010000003.1:0-1856 GCA_036494375.1 Candidatus Udaeobacter sp. | reverse complement strand
TCGAAGCTGCCGAAGATGGGCGAAGTTATTGAGCTTTAGTCAGAGATATCAACGAAGGAAACGTTATGGCATTGGAAAAATTTGATCTTGAGAACCTTGATAAAGAGCGGCGCAAGGCCGTAGCCAACTCAATTCGGATAATGAGCGTCGAAGAACTCAACGCGCTCGGAAACGAAATCTTCCGTTACGCGGATGATCCATGGCGCGAGAAGTTCTTCCGCTTCATTGCTGAGAATCCCGGTTCGACTTTTCATCACGCCGTTATGAGCGACGGCGTCAACATTGTTTACTGCCGCGATCAAGACAAGGGCATGTGGTTTTTGCCGGGGAGCGGCATGGGACCATTGCAAGCCACGGGTCGGAAGATGATGAGCGAAATCATTCGAGGAAAGCGTTGAGGCACCGCCGAACCGGATGAACGGCTGCTGTGTCGCGGTGATCTGTTCTGACGTTCCAATTTTCCAAGCACGATATGAGTAAAGACAAGACGTCCTTTGGACAATCCGACATCGTTCGTCTCAGTGACGAAGATGCGGCCACCGAACTTCTTGAGCGCGCAGTGACCGGCCTGTGGGAAGTCGTCAACGAGCTGACGCGGTTTCGCCGCACCACCCGTCAAAATTATCGCGTGACTATCTTCGGTTCTGCGCGGCTTAAACCCGGTACGCCTGCGTACGATGGAGTGAAACAACTCGCCGCAGAATTAACAAAGATGGGTTGCGATATCATCAGCGGTGGCGGCCCTGGCCTGATGCAAGCCGCGAATGAAGGGGCGCAGTCAATCGAGAAGGCAACACATCGCTCCGTGGGTATCCGCGTAGAGTTGCCGTTCGAGCAGGAGGTGAACCCGTTCGTCGGCCAGGCCTACGAGCATCGCACCTTCTTTTCGCGACTCCACCATTTCATGATCATCTCCGATGCGTTCGTAGTCGTTCCAGGTGGTATCGGAACTCTGTTGGAGTTGTCGCTCGCATGGCAACTCCTTCAAGTCCGGAAATTGTACAACACGCCGCTCATTCTGGTGGGAAAAATGTGGACAGAACTCGTCGAATGGAGTCGTCGCTCGATGCTCATCAAGGATAACGAGCTCGCCAGCGAGATCGATTTCACCATCCCGCATTGTGTGAACACGATCGATGAATGCGTCGCGTTGATCCGTGAAAATCGCGCCGCCTGGCTCGCCGCGCAGAAGGCGAGATAGATTCACGCAATCTTATCAGAGGATTTGCGGTAACCTTCGTCAATTCCAGAACGATCGTATCCTCTGGGACTTTAGTCCGATTGGATAATGCAGCCACTTCCGGTCAAATTGTGGATCTCTAACAAAGAACAATGAATGCGACGAATTCCGCCTCGTTTACTCTTAACCAACACGGTCTTGCTGTTACCGAGGTTCACCGCAACCTCCCGCCGAGCGCACTCTACGAGCACGCGATTCGCCACGAGAAAGACGCAAGTATCGCGGAGAACGGCGCGCTTGTGGCCTACTCCGGAGTTAAGACGGGGCGTTCGCCAAAGGACAAGCGCGTGGTCAAGCATGCCGCGTCGAAAAACGACGTCTGGTGGGGACCGGTGAATATTCCGTGCGACGAGCGCACGTTCCAAATCAATCGCCAGCGCGCGCTTGACTATCTCAACACGTGCGAGCGGCTTTATTGTTTCGACGGCTTCGCAGGCTGGGATTCGAAACATCGCATCAAGGTTCGCGTCATCTGTTCGCGGCCGTATCACGCGCTTTTCATGCACACCATGCTCATCCGTCCGACGCGTGAGGAGCTCACCAGCTTTGGGACACCGGACTTCGTCATCTACAACGCGGGCGCGTTTCCGGCGAATCGCCTAACGAGTGGAATGGG
>DASXOI010000002.1:0-3602 GCA_036494375.1 Candidatus Udaeobacter sp. | reverse complement strand
ATGGACCTGTCGACTTTATGCGCGGCAACCCGTGGCAGCAGAAACAATCCCGCAGCGGCGGAAAGAGTCAGCCCGCATGCGATGAGCAGGATCATATCGCGACGAGCGTGGCTCTTGGACGCTGATCCGTCAGGCGTAACCTGAATGCCGTCCGCAGTAATATCGAAGGCCCACGCAAGTATGAGCGCCACGGGAAATCCCATGAGCAAAGACACGATCAGCACCCGGAGGGTCCAGTTCGACAGTTCCCATGCGGGAAAAGCCGCTGAAGCCAATTGAATAATGCCGCCCGCTGCGATGATGTAGGCTGCCGCTACTCGATACACCTTGCGCCGCCTCACTTCTCCAAAGAACCCGGGCAAAGCTACAGATTTCTCGGTCGAGAGCATAAAACCAAGGGCCTCCGTTATTGACAGCCGATGCAGCCTCGACGTTCACTTAACGCCGCCGGCGAAAACAGTCTGAAAATGCGGGCTCTGTTTTTCCCTGGAAACAACGCTGACCTCGATATCCCGAAAGCCGCTTTTCTCCAAGAGTTGGTGTAACTGCACTTCGCTGAATCCGAGCCAGTGATCTGCGTAAAGTTCACGTGCCTTTTCAAATCGATGGCTCAATAGATCCAGAATCACCAGGCGACCGCCGCGTTTCAAAATGCGGTGAGCGGCGCTAATGGCGCGTTCGGGATGAATCGCATGGTGCAAGGCCTGACTGAGTATTGCGAGGTCGACGCTGTCTTTCGCGATCGGCGGATCCTCAATATCGCCCAGACGGTACTCAAGATTTTTGAAACCGTGTTTCTTTGCCAGTTGCGACCCGAACTCGACCATCTTCGGCGAATTGTCGATGGCAATAACTTTGCGCGCTCGTTTCGCAAGCAATTGTGAGAGGGTCCCCTCACCTGCTCCCAGGTCGGCGACGGTCAACGGCGGAAGCAACGTGATCAGCGTGTGCGCAAGCGCCTGCCACGATCGCCCCGGCACATAGCCTCGTCCGAATTTGCCGGCGAGTTCATCGAAGTATTTCCGCGCCTTGTCCTGTCGCTTCTGGAGCACAAGCTTCAGACTTGTGCGATCGCGCGAGCCTTCGTGCATTTCGCGCGCCAGGAGTCGAGTGATCTCCGCAATACGCTCGCGCTGCACATTCCGACCATTGTGGTTCGCGCCGTAATAAACATTTTTTCCGACGCGGCGATCGGCCACCACGCCGGACCGCTTTAACTGAGCGAGATGACTCGAGATACGAGACTGCCCCATCCCAAGAATTTGTTGCAATTCAGCGACCGAAAGTTCCTCCTGTTCGAGAAGCAGCAGCAGCCGCAGACGTGTCGGATCGGCAAGCAACCGCAACAAATTAATGGTTGACGCCATGTTTCGAGCCTACGATATATCGACGCATCATGATTGGTCAATATGATCAACTGAGCGCGTTGCGCTTGTGTCATCCTGAGCGGAGTCGAAGGATCCCGACACATTACGTTGGATTCTGCAACGGGATTCCTCGACTTCGCTCGGAATGACGATCGCTTTTCAGCCGCTTTAACTCATCAACCTTTCAACGCTTAACGTTCTTCAACCATGTCCCGCCGTTACATCTTCTCTTCCGAATCAGTCGGTGAAGGTCATCCCGACAAAGTTTGCGACGCCATTTCAGACGCCGTGCTCGACGCATGCATTAAACACGACCGGCACAGTCGCGTGGCTTGCGAAACGTTTGCCAAAAGCAACATGGTCTTTGTAGGTGGCGAAATCACGATTCCAAGCCTCTCTGAAGATAAGCCACTCGCCAGTGTGCTGCCTGTCGAACAGCTCGTGCGAGATACAGTCCGCGACATCGGTTACGTGAATGACGACGACGTGTTTCACGCCGACAAAATTTTCATCACTAATATCATTACCAAACAATCGCCCGATATCGCGCAGGGCGTGGACGCCCGCTCAGTTGAAGGTAAGGACACCGCAGAACAAGGCGCGGGCGATCAGGGATTGATGTTCGGCTACGCGTGCGACGAGACGCCGGAACTCATGCCGGCCCCCATCATGTTTGCGCATCGGCTCGGGCGCGAACTCACCCGTATTCGCAAGAATTATAGAGTCGGCTGGCTGCGACCGGACGCGAAATCGCAGGTTTCAGTGATCTACGAAAACGGCAAACCCGTCGGCATCTCCTGCGTCGTTGTCTCGACCCAACACACTCGCGACGTGAAGCATTCGGAACTCCGCAGTTTTGTCATCGAGGAGGTAATCAAGAAAGTGCTGCCCGAGGAAATGCTAACCGAGAAGACGCAGTTTCTCGTCAATCCTACTGGCAACTTTGTGGTCGGCGGTCCTCAGGGCGACGCCGGTCTGACCGGCCGCAAAATCATCGTCGATTCCTATGGCGGAATGGGTCGGCACGGCGGAGGCGCGTTCTCGGGAAAAGATCCGAGCAAGGTTGATCGAAGTGCTGCTTACATGGGCCGCTGGGTGGCGAAAAATGTAGTCGCGGCAGGACTGGCGAAAAAATGCGAAGTGCAATTCGCCTATGCCATTGGTCATCCGGAGCCGCTCAGTGTTCACATCGACACGTTCGGCACGCACGCAGTTAATGAAGAAGCAATCGAACGGGCCGTACTCGCCACATTCAGCTTCAAGCCGGCCGACATCATCAAACAGCTTAACCTTCTTCACCCGATTTATTCCAAGACCACGAATTACGGCCACTTCGGCAAAATCGACGATCCCGATATCACCTGGGAGTCGACGGACAAAGCCGCAGAACTGAAGAAGGCAGCAAAGTAATCCGCAGATTTCGCAGATTTACGCAGATTAAGATGCAAAAGGATCAACAGAGCCATGCAATCATCGGAGCGGCAATGGAAGTGCATCGCGAGCTGGGATTCGGATTTCTAGAAGCGGTTTATCAATGTGCTTTAGCCTTGGAATTCGAGGAGCGAGAAATTCCATTTCGAGCTGAGGTCCCCCTTCCGGTGCGATACAAAGGCAAACTGCTTAGGTGCGGTTACCGAGCTGATTTCATCTGCTACGAAGATTTTCTTGTTGAGACGAAAGCAATTACCGAACTCACACGTGCAGATGACGCCCAGTTGATCAATGAGCTCAAGGCGACCGGTCTGCAGCGTGGCCTGCTGCTGAATTTTGGTGCACCGAGCCTGCAGTTTAAGCGTCTTGTCCGAACCGCCTCTGAAAATCTGCGTAAATCTGCGAAATCTGCGGATAACCTTGAAGAAATCGTTTTATGAAAACATCGACAATCGAACGAACCGAAACCGATTACAAAGTCGCCGATATTTCATTGGCCGACTTTGGTCGCAAAGAAATTTCCATCGCGGAGAAGGAAATGCCCGGGCTGATGGCGATCCGCGAAAAATATGCGCCGCAGAAACCGTTGGCAGACGTGCGCATCACTGGATCGCTGCACATGACGATCCAGACCGCCGTGTTGATCGAAACACTTACCGATCTTGGAGCCAGTGTGCGCTGGGCAAGCTGCAATATTTTCTCCACGCAAGATCACGCCGCGGCGGCCATTGCCAAGCGAGGCATCGCTGTGTTCGCGTGGAAAGGCGAATCACTTGAGGATTACTGGAAGTGCACGTATCGCGC
>DASXOI010000001.1:0-1691 GCA_036494375.1 Candidatus Udaeobacter sp. | reverse complement strand
TCGCTCCGTTTGCTCTCATTTCGGTCGTCGCGAGCGCGTGGACGATCTGGGAACAGAGATTTCATGCGCGCGCAGTTGGTCCTGATTGGGTGCAAACCTTTCCAGAACGTCTGATCATCGCCGGCAAAGCCATTTGGTTCTACCTCGGCAAACTGGTGTGGCCGCATCCTCTGATCTTCATCTATCCCCGGTGGCACGTTGATTCGTTAAAAGTCGTTGCATATCTGCCGTTGATCGCGGCAATCGCTGCCCTGATTGCCTTATTGTTTGTTCGCGCGCAATCGGGCCGTGCGCTCTTCTTTGCCGCCGCTTACTACTACATCTCCCTATTTCCTGTGCTCGGCTTTTTCAGCGTGTATTTCTTTCGTTACTCATTCGTAAGCGATCATTTTCAATATCTCGCCAGTATGGGACCGCTGGCCTTGATAGGAGCAGGAATCGCAACTCTTCTCTCCTCTTTTTGTGAAACACCGGATTATTTCATGTCTCATCCGGACACAGTCCCGCGATCGGGCAGCGCCATCGCCGGCCCACGAGGGCGATTGATATTAAGCGGTGCCCTCTGCGGAATCCTTCTGGTATTGCTCGGCTTTTTGACGTGGCGCCAGACCTCGGAATATCACAATCTCTTCGCCTTATACAAAGCGACGTTAGAAAAAAATCCGCGTTGCTGGATGGCGCATTACAATCTCGGCGTCGTTCTCAGCGAGCAGGGAGAAGCGGATCAGGCGATCGAGCATTACAGGCAAGCCGTTGCCCTGCGGCCTGATTACGCGGAGGCGCACTATAACTTGGGCAGGCTTTTGGTTGAGCGAGGTCAGGTTAACGACGCAATTGCCCATTACGAAAGAGCTGCTGCGATCAATCCCGCTGATGCAGCAGCACAAAACAATCTCGGTGTTACACTTTTTGGAATCGGGCGTACTGATGATGCGATTGCCCATTACCAGAAGGCGCTCGAAATCCGGCCCGACTACGCCGAAGCGTCCTGCAATCTTGCGAACGTACTTATAGCCAAAGGTGATTTCAATGGTGCCATCGCCCGGTACAGGGCGTGCCTCGCGGTCATACCCGATCAGGAAGAAGCGCAATACAATCTCGCGAGCGCCCTGCTGCGCATAGGCCGAACGGATGATGCGATTGTCGAGTACCAAAAGGTGCTCCAAATGCATCCTGACAGCGCAGATGCTCATGCGAATCTCGGCATCGCTTTCCTGACAAACGGGCGCGTTCGAGATGCGATGGCTGAGTATACAAAGGCACTCCAGATTTCCCCTGAAAATTTAGCTGCACTAAGCAACCTGGCATGGTTGCTCGCGACATCTTCCGATCCCGCTTTGCGAAACGGATCCGAGGCTGTGCAGTTGGCTGAGCGAGCCGATTCCGCAAGTTCCAGGAGCGACAAGCACCCGACCGTTCTGCGGATTTTGGCTGCAGCCTACGCCGAAACCGGCCAGTTTGCCGAGGCTAAAGAGACGGCCCAACACGCTTTGGAAGCAGCGAACATCCAGGGCAACACCCCTTTGGCCGAGGCACTGCAGGGAGAGCTTGCGCTTTACGACCTGGGGTTGCCGTATCATAGGTGAACGAGATAGATTCCATTTGAGAAGCGATGCGTTTCCGTCATTCTCGAACCGCGATGCCCGCGCGGTAGAGAGCAATTTCTTCTTCCAATCTGCTTGCGAGCTCCG